>JAJZFF010000521.1 GCA_021805485.1 Pseudomonadota bacterium | reverse complement strand
GGTAATCTGACCGTTCACCTGCCCAAGGCATGATCGCGCCCGCGATCGCGGCGCGGGACATCAGCAAGTCGTTCGGCGGCGTCAAGGCCCTGACCAGGGCCTCGATCGCCGTCGCACGCGGCAGAGTTCATGCGCTGGTGGGCGAGAACGGCGCCGGCAAGTCGACCCTGATCAAGATTCTCGGCGGCCGGATCCCGCCGGATGAAGGCACGGTGGACACCGCCGAAGCCGGGCTGCGCGTCGGCACCGTGTTTCAGGAACTCACGCTGCTGCCGTTCATGACCGTGGCGGAAAACCTGCTGCTCGGCCGCGAGCCGCGCACCCGGCTTGGCCTGATCGACCGGACCGCGATGCCGGCGATCGCCGAGGCGGAGCTTGCCGGACTCGGAATCACCCATATCGACACCCGCGCCCTTGCGGCCGATATCTCGCTCGCCGAGCGCCAGATCATCGAGATTGCCCGGGTGATCATGTCCGAACCGCAGGTACTGCTGCTCGACGAGCCGACCTCGGCGCTGGTCGAGCGCGAGGTGGCCTGGCTGTTCGGACAGATCCGCACGCTGCGCGAGAAGGGGGCGGCGATCGTCTTCACCTCGCACCGCTGGGGCGAGATCACGAGCATCGCCGACGAAATCACCATTTTCCGCAACGGCACCGATGTCGGCACCTTCACCTCGATCGACGAGGACGAGGCGATCACGCTGATGACCGGCCAGAAGCTCGATACGGTCTTCCCGCCGCGCGATGCGCCGCCGGCGACGCCCGCCCGCCTCACGCTGCGCGGCGCCCGAGCCGAGGGGACCGGCCTGCTCGACCTCGACCTGCATCCCGGCGAGATCCTCGGCATCGGCGGCCTCGCCGGGCATGGCCATCGCGCCCTGTTCTTCGGCCTGTTCGGCGCGCCCGGCTTCCGCGAGGGACGGGTCGAGATCGACGGCAAGCCGGTGCGCATCGCCTCGTCGCGCGATGCCATGCGGGCCGGCATCGCGCTCGTGCCGGAGGACCGCAAGAGCGAGGGGCTGTTCCTGTCGCTTTCCGTACGCGACAATTTCACGTTGCCGATCCTGCGCCGGCTCTCCCGCTTCGGGATTCTGAAGCTGGGCGCGGAACGCGCGCTGGTGGCCGAAAACATCCGGCGCCTCGCCGTGCGTACGCCCTCGGCGGCGCAGCGCGTCGGCGCGCTGTCGGGCGGCAACCAGCAGAAGGTGCTGCTCGGCCGCTGGCTGATGACGCAGTCGCGCATCCTGCTGCTCTACGATGTTACCCGCGGCGTCGATGTCGCGACCAAGCACGAGATCTATGAACTCGTCGCCGGCCTCGCGCGCGAGGGCTACGCGATCCTGTTCTATTCGTCGGATGCCGAGGAACTCGCCCATCTCTGCCATCGGGTGAAGGTGATGCGGCGCGGCGCCTTCGTCGCCGAGATCGCGGCGGCGGACCTGTCGGCGGAGGCAATCGTCGCCGCCGCCATGCGTGAATCCGGTCAGAAAGAGGTGCCCAATGCCGCCTGATGCCACGGCCGCCGCGCTGCCGCGCGGAAGCCGCCTCGGCCACACGATCGCCCAGAATATCGGGCTGATCCTCGCCTGCGCCATCCTCATTCTCGCCGTGTTCGGCTTCGTGCTGATCTACGGGATCGAACAGCAGCGCCTGCCGGGCAATTTCGAGCTGACCTCGACCGTCAACTCCGCCATCCCGCTGGTCTTTGCCGCGGTCGGGCAGAGTTTCGTGGTCCTGACCCGCGGAATCGACCTCTCGGTCGGCGGTGTCGTGGATCTCGCCAATGCGATGGCCGCGGTGACCATGGGCAAGACGCTTGGCAGCGCGCTCGGCTGGTCCGTGGTCATTCTGATGACCGGGGCCGCCTGCGGGCTGGTGAACGGATTGCTGGTCGCACTCGGCCGGCTGCCACCGATCGTGGTGACCCTCGCGACCCTGTCGATCTTCCAGGGCCTGGCAATCCGCGTCCTGCCCGAGCCGGGCGGCGCGATCCCGCCCGCCTACACGAACCTGCTGGTCAATCCGAACGGCCCGTGGGCGCTGGCCTACATCGTGCTGCTGGGCCTGGGCTGGGCCGCGTTGCGGCGGTCGCGCCTGGGCGTGGACCTCTATGCAATCGGCAATGACGAGGCCTCGGCCTCGGCGCTGGGCGTGAACGTGCTGCGCACCAAGATCATCGCCTACGTGCTCGACGGCACGCTGGGTGCTGCGGCCGGGCTGTTCCTTGCCGCCTCGGCCACAGCGGGCGACGCGACGACCGGCAATTCCTACACGCTCTCATCGATTGTCGCGGTCGTGCTCGGCGGCATCTCTCTGTTCGGCGGACGCGGCTCGGCGATCGGGGCAATCGCAGGCGCCTTCATCACCACCCTCATCGTCAACATCCTGTTCTTTGGTCACGTGAACCCGCTCTACCAGTCCTTCTACGAAGGCGTGTTCCTGATCATCGCGGTCGTGCTCGGCGGCGCCATCGGCGGCGCGATCAGGCGGCGGCGATGAACGCGCTCTCCGTCGACACGCGGCGCATCCTTTATGCGATCGCCGCCGCCATCGCCCTGTTCCTGATCGGCGAAGCCGCCCATCCCGGCTTCCTGTCCGGCGGCAGCGTTTCCTCGATCCTGGTGATCGCTTCGTTCGTCGGCCTTGTGGCGGCGGGGCAGTGCTTCGTCATCCTGATCGGCGGCATCGATCTTTCGGTGCCGTGGGTGCTCAACGCCGCGGCGATCCTGCTCACCACCACCTCGCTCGGCAAGAACGCCGCCGCGCCGGAGGCGATCGTGGTCGCTCTAGGCATGGGGCTGCTCGTGGGCGCCGCGAACGGGATCGGTGTTGCCTTCCTCGGCATTCCCGCGGTGGTGATGACGCTCGCCATGAACGGCATCGTCGAAGGACTGACTCTCGGGCTGACCGGCGGTTTCACCTGCTCGTCGTGCTCGTCCTACGCGCCGCCGGCGATCCAGACCCTGGCGCATGGCACCCTGCTCGGCATTCCGGACGCGCTCTGGCTCTGGGCGGTGATCACCGTGCTGGTGAGCGGCGCTCTCGCCGTGACGCGGTTCGGACGCGCGACCTATGCACTCGGCACCAACCCGCTTGCCGCGACCCTCGCCGGGATCGACGCGCGGCGGATGACGATCCTGCTCTATGCATTGTGCGGCGGGTTCGCGGCGCTGGGCGGAATCATGCTGGTGGGCTTCGGCGGGCAGGCCTCGCTCGGGCTGGGCGATCCCTACCTGTTCACATCGATCGCCGCGGTGGTGATCGGTGGCGTGAACATCCTTGGCGGGCGCGGCAACTATCTCGGCGTCGCCGCCGGCGCGGTCAGCCTGACCGTGCTGGTCTCGGTGCTGCTCGCACTCTCGATGCCCGACTATGTCCGCAGCATCGCCTATGGCGTCGTCATCCTCGCGCTGCTGCTCGCCTATGGGCGGGAGAAGGAACGGTGAGCGCCTGGCAGCCGGCCGAGAGCTATCCCGATCCGGCGATCCACACGCTCTCGCCGTCCTTCGCGCGCTACCGTCTGTTCAACGCGGCGGTGGAGCGGCTGGCCGAGGGATGCCGCTGGGCCGAAGGGCCGGTCTGGTTCGGCGATGGGCGCTTCCTGCTGTGGAGTGACATTCCGAACGACCGGATGCTGCGCTGGGACGAGACCGATGGCAGCGTCAGCGTGTTCCGCCAGTCCTCCGGCCATGCCAACGGCAATACCCGCGACCGGCAGGGACGGCTGATCACCTGCGAGCATGGCGGGCGGCGCGTGATCCGCACCGAGATCGACGGCAGCATCACCGTGCTGGCTGACGGATTCGGCGGGCGGCGGCTCAATTCGCCCAACGACGTCGTGGTGAAATCCGATGGCAGCATCTGGTTCACCGATCCCCCCTTCGGCATTGCCGGGTGGTATGAGGGGCAGCGCGCCGAGGCGGAGCTGGCCCCGGCGATCTACCGGATCGACCCGGTGACGGCCACTGTCACTATGGTGGCCGACGACATCGCGGGACCGAACGGACTGGCGTTCTCGCCGGATGAGAGCCGGCTCTACGTCGTCGCCTCGCGATCTGAGCCCCACCGCGCCATTCACGTGTTCGACGTGGTGGACGGAAGCCGCCTTGCGAACAACCGGCGGCTGATCGATGCCGGCCCCGGCGGCACGCCGGACGGCTTCCGCGTCGATATCGATGGCAATCTCTGGTGCGGCTGGGGGATGGGCGACCCGGCGCTTGACGGGGTGATGATCTTCGATCCCGAGGGGACGCCGATCGGCCGCATCGCCTTGCCGGAACGCTGCGCCAATGTCTGTTTCGGCGGGCGGCACCGCAACCGACTGTTCATGGCGGCGAGCCGGAGCATCTACGCGCTCTACGTTAACACTCAAGGCGTGCGCGGCGGCTAAATTCCCCGCCATCTGGACGATGGCGGGGATGGGGTGGTTCAGAAATCTTCCCAGTCATCGGTGTCGGCGCGGACTGGACCCGCCGGGAGAGCCGCGAGGACAGCCGGTCTTGGCGAATGTCGTGGCGCCGGCCTTGCGGGCGCGGCAGGGCGCGACTTCACCGGTCGCGGCGCCGTATCCAAGACGCCACCCAGATCGAACCGTGCAATGAGGCTGGCAAGCTGTTCCGCCTCCTGCGCGAGGTTGTGGCTGGCGGCGGTGGATTCCTCGACCATGGCGGCATTTTGCTGCGTGGTCTGATCCATCTGGCCGACGGCGGTATTCACCTGCACCAGCCCGGTCGACTGCTCCTGCGCCGAGGCGGCGATTTCGCCGACGACGCCGTTGATCTCGCCGATCTGGCCGACGATCCGCTCCAGCGCCCGGCCGGTCTGCCCGACCAGGTCGACCCCCGCGACCACCTGCTGGTTCGATGCGGAAATCAGCGTCTTGATCTCCTTGGCCGCATCGGCCGAACGCTGCGCCAGCGCCCGCACCTCGGAGGCGACCACGGCGAAGCCGCGCCCCGCCTCGCCGGCCCGCGCCGCCTCTACACCGGCGTTCAGCGCCAGCAGGTTGGTCTGGAAGGCGATCTCGTCGATCACGCCGATGATGTTGCCGATCTGCTTCGACGATGCCTCGATCTCGCCCATAGCCTGCACGGCCTGGGACACCACGGCGCCGCCGCGCTGGGCGTCATGCTGCGCCGTATCGACCACACCGCGCGCATGGACCGCGGCCTCCGCGGTCTTGCGTACCGTCGCGGTGATCTCTTCGAGTGCCGCGGCGGTTTCCTCGAGGGTGGCGGCCTGCTGCTCGGTGCGGCGGGAGAGATCGTCGGCGGCCGAGGAAATCTCGCTTGTTCCGGAGCGGATCGCCGACGTGTTGGTGGCCACAACGCGCATCGCTTCCTGCAGGCGGTCCATCGCAACATTGAAATCGTTGCGAAGGCGTTCGTATTCGGACGAGAAGGCCTCGTTCAACCGGAAGGTAAGCCGTCCGACCGCCAGCTGTTCAAGACCCCCCGCGACGGAATCGAGAACAAGGGCAAGCTGCCTGGCGGCGGCCTCGCGTTCGGCATCGGCGCGGGCGCGCTCGGCCTCCCGCTGGCGAGCCAGCGCCGCAGCCTCGGCTTCCAGCCGCGCCTTCTCGATACCCGCCGACTTGAAGATCTCGACAGCCCGCGCCATGCCGCCGATCTCGTCCTTGCGGTCGGTGAATGGTACGACGGCCTCGAAATCGCCCCGCGCGAGTTGGGTCATCGCCGCGGTCATCGCCCGCAGGATCGAGCTGATCTTGCGCTGGATGAGATACATCACGATCAGGAACAGCGCGAAGATCGGCACGAAGATCGCGGCGAAACGCGAGACATTGCGCCAGAACTCGGCGTTGATGTCGTTGATGTAGGCGCCGGTGCCGATGTACCAGCCCCAGCCGGGGACCTGGCCCATGAAGGAGATCTTGGGCTCGGGTTTCGTCGATCCAGCCTTGGGCATGTAATAGTGGCCGAAGGCAGGGTGCCCCGCGCGGATCGAATCGATCATGACCCGGTCGGTGTAGTGGCCGAACATGTCCTTCGCATCATAGCGGTCGGTGCCGATCAGGGCCTTGTCGACATGCTGAAGGCCGATGCCCTTGCGGCTGTCCACGAAATAGTAGTCGCCATGATCGAACCGGGCGGCGCCGAGCGCCTTGAGCGCGAGCGCCTTCGCCTGCGGCTGCGGCATGGATCCGCTCTCCGCCATCTTGACGAAGCCGCTGGTGATGTTGACGGCATCACTGACAAGGGCGCGGATTTCCGCCTTTCTGCCCTGCATTCCGATTTGGTAGGAGGCAAGAAGCCCGAGAACCATGGCGATAAGCGTCATCACGATGCCGAACGCACCGAGCGCGGCAAACTGGTAACGGATCGAAAGCTTGTTGAGCACTGCATGCCTCCACAGACGCGTCGCGCATGCATGCCAGCTCTTGGTTAAAGAACCGTTTTGCCCGGTCGGGAAGGCGAAAAAAAACCGGACCAATACGTTAGATTTTCATTTATATGCGGAAATTTCGATATATCTCATTGGCCCATGAAATAAAAAGTCTCGTTTTTTAAATCTTGGCGTATCATCCAGAAGAATAATAACGATAGGTACTATTTCGACGAAAAAGACCTTTTCAACAAAATTTCTGGTTGTATTTTTAAAGATTATTTTCTATCAGTATATTCTGGATCATATCGTAATATTTTTAATACATTCTGCAATAATTTCATGAGGCCACGTTGATAGCATCCCCCCCGCGATCCACGGAGTGGGGAGGCCATGCGACATACCGCTTACGAAGGTTTCGCTGCCCGACCTGCCGGGTCCGCCTTCGGTAACCGGGCACAGTCCCATACCGGCGATGCGGGCGGCAGGGCGGCGGCGGACCGGGTGATGGTCGGCCAGTCTCCGGCGATGCTCAGGACGTTCGAGCTGATCCGGCGGTTCGCACCGGTCGATGCACCAGTGCTTATCACCGGCGAAACCGGCACGGGCAAGGAACTCGCCGCCCGCGCGATCCATGACCGGTCCAACGCCTGCGACGGCCGGTTCGTGGCGATCAACTGCGCCGCCCTGCCCGCCAGCCTGATCGCGTCGGAACTGTTCGGCTACGAGAAAGGCGCCTTTACCGGGGCAGCCACCCGGCGGATCGGGCTGATCGAGATGGCCGATGGCGGCTCGCTCTTCCTGGACGAGATCGGCGACCTGCCGCTCGAATTGCAGGGTCATCTGCTGCGGTTCCTTCAGGAAGGGCAGATCTTCCGCCTCGGCGGGCGCGAGCCGGTCAGCGTGCGCACCCGCGTCATCGCCGCCACCCATGTCGATCTCCACCGCGCGATCGAGGACGGGCGGTTCCGCGAGGATTTGTACTACCGGCTCAACGTACTGCAGATCGAGATGCCGCCGCTGCGCGCCAGGGACGGCGATATCGAGCTCCTCGCCATGGTCGTGCTGCGCAGCGCCGTCCGCGAACTCGGCCTCGCGATCGACGGGTTCTCGCCCGAGGCGCTGGCGGCGCTGAGCCGGCACGGCTGGCCCGGCAATGTGCGCGAACTGGTCTCGACCGTGCGGCGCGCCGCGGTGATGGCCAGCGGACGGATGATCGAGACGGCGGATCTCGCCCTGCCCGCGCCACGCGAGACGGCACGGCAACGGGTCTCCACCGGCCCGCATGGCGCAATCGACCGCGAGGCCGTGCTCGCGGCCCTGGCTCGGTGCGGCCAGAACCGCGCCAGGGCCGCGCGGGAGCTCGGGATCGCCCGCGTCACACTTTACCGCGTGCTGCAGCGCGCGGCGACGACCGACCCAACCAGGGAGACCATCGATGAGGACTGATACCAGACGGCGCCGCAGGGCGGCGGCGGCAGCGGCGCTGCTCGCGGCGACGGGATTCGCCCTGCCCGCGGCCGCCGCGCCGGCCGACACGGCAAGCGACGGCGCGTCGCTCGAACAGTTGCGGGCCAGCATCGCGCGCGCGGAAGCGCGACTGCAGAAGACGCGGGTCGAGCTCGATCGCGAACGCGCGGAGCTCGACCGCCAGGGCGCGCTGCTCGATGCGGAGATGCGGCGCATCAGGGGGGCGGGACCGGGACCGACCGCCGCCGCACAAAATCCCGCCGACACCACCGCCCCCGCGGATACCGCACCACCGTCGGAGGAGCAGACCTCGGCGCCGATCACCGAACCCAAGCCGAAGGAACGGCGGGAAGCGAGGGTACTCCAGACCTCGCCGCTGCAATCGGTCGGCGGCGTGCTGACCCCGCGCGGCACGCTGGTGATCGATCCCTCGCTCGAATACGACTACTCGGCGGAAGACCAGCTGAGCCTGAACGGGTTCACCATCCTGCCCGGCATCACCTTTGGTCAGCTTCTGCTCGCGCGCGTGCGGCAGAGCGTGATCACGCCGGCGCTGACCCTGCGCTACGGCCTGACCGACCGGCTGGAACTGAGCGCCAAGATTCCCTTCGTCTACGCCTATCAGGAGACCGTCACGCAATCGATCCTGCAGCAGAGCGGCGGCGGGACGACGGTGAACGTGCTCGCCCCCAGCGCCCATGCTGCGGGACTCGGCGACATCCAGTTCGGCGCCAGCTACCAGTTCAATTCAGGCGCCGACGGCATGCCGATCCTGGTCGGCAACGCGATCTTCAAGACCGCGACGGGCACCAGCCCGTTCTCGGTGCCCGTCTACACCACCAACGATCAGAACGGCGGCATCATCTCCGGCATCCAGAAGAAAGTGCCGACCGGCACCGGGTTCTATTCGCTGGAACCCAGCCTGACGGTGCTCTACCCGACGGCACCGGGCATCCTGTTCGCCAACCTGCTCTACATCCACAATTTCGGGCGGACGGTAGAGGTGCAGGATCCTGGCGGCGGACCGCCGATTGCGGCGGACGCCAAGCCGGGCGACGCGGTGGCCGCCACGTTCGGCATCGGGTTCGCCCTCAACGACCAGACCACCTTCACGTTGAGCTACCAGCAGGAGCACGTCTTCGGCGCGACGTTCAACCATGCGGCGGTGAAGGGATCTTCCTACGATTTCGGGACGTTCAATTTCGGCGTCGGCTACCAGCTCTCGAAATCCACCACGATCAATCTCGGCGTCGGCATCGGCGCGGGCCCGAATGCGCCCGTCGCGAAGGTGCTCATCGACG
>JAJZFF010000137.1 GCA_021805485.1 Pseudomonadota bacterium | reverse complement strand
ATATCGGCGGTAGCGGCGGCTATGGCAGTTTCTATCACGCGGCGCTGGCCGGGTTCGGCGCGAAGCTCGATTATGCGGCGACGGGGCGGCTCGTCCTCTCCGCCTCGGCGGAGGGACTGGCAGTGGTGGGCGGCGGCGTTTCGGCGCCGGCGCTCGGATTCTCCGGCAGCTTCGGCACCAGCGGCGAGGAGGCCGTGCGGCTCGGCGCCGACTGGCGGCTCGACAATGTCTGGCACGTCTTCGCCGGGCTGGAGATGCGGCATTTCAACTATGCCGGATCGAAACCGTCCAACGGATTCTATGAGCCGACGAGCAGCACTTTCGCCGCGCGCGGCGAGATGGGTGTCGCGTTCGGCTTCCCCTGAGCCGAGGGTGGAGCCTTCGGGGGAAAGAAAAAATCTAACATAGCGTTTTTTCTGCTTTCCCACCCGCCCCGTTTTGGGCTATCCCTCCGGTCATGATGAGGTTCTGTGCGCGGCGCGGTGCATGATGTGCTGCGACGGGACCAGAGGGGGGGCGGTTCGGCCCCGCGATTTCCGCCGGTTCGCCGCCGCGGTGCTGGAGGCGCAGGGCTTGCGGCCGGCGCGGCACCAGCTTGCGATGATCGACGCGCTGGAGCGCGTGGCGCGCGGCGAGGTTGACCGGCTGATGGTGCAGATGCCGCCGGGGGCGGCGAAATCGACCTATGCCTCGGTGCTGTTTCCGGCGTTCTGGTTCACCCGCCATCCGGCGGGCGAGGTGATCGCGGCGAGCCATACGGCCTCGCTCGCCGAATATTTCGGCCGCCGGCTGCGCGCGCTGATCGCCGAGCGGGGTGAGGAATTCGGCCTGCATCTCGATGCCGGCAACCGGGCGGCGGGGCGGTTTTCGCTGCACGGGGGTGGTCAGTATTTCGCCGCCGGGGTGCGCGGGCCGATCACCGGGCGGCGGGCGGATCTGATCCTGATCGACGATCCGGTGAAGTCCTGGGCCGAGGCGGACAGCCGGGCGGCGCGGGACGCGCTGTATGACTGGTATCGCGCCGAACTGCTCTCGCGGCTGAAGCCGGGCGGGCGGGTCGTGCTGGTGATGACGCGCTGGCATGAGGATGACCTCGCCGGGCGGCTGATGGAGCAGGATGGCGGCTGGACGTTGTTGCGGCTGCCGGCGCTCGCCGAGGCGGACGATCTGCTCGGGCGGGCGCCGGGCGAGGCCCTCTGGCCGGAATGGGAGGATGAGCGGGCCATCGCGCGGCGGCGGGCGACGGTGGGCGAGCGCGTATTCGCCGCCCTCTACCAGCAGCGGCCGATGCGCGATGGCGGGACGCTGTTCGAACTCGACAAGCTTGGTTTCGCCGATGCGCCGCCGCCGGTGGTGCGCACGGTCCGCGCCTGGGACCTGGCGGCGACGGCGGCATCGGCCGGGCGGAATCCGGACTGGACCGTGGGGCTGAAGCTCGGGCTGGCCGCCGATGGCACGCATGTCGTGCTCGACGTGGTGCGGGTGCGGGCGGGGCCGGCGGCGGTCGAGGCATTGTTGCGCGCGACCGCCGAGGCGGACGGGCGGGGCACGGCGATCGCGCTGCCGCAGGACCCGGGACAGGCCGGGGTGGCGCAGGTGGCGCATCTGCGGCGGGTGCTGGAGGGGTTCACGGTGATCGCCAGTCCGGAATCGGGATCGAAACAGACGCGGGCGATGCCGGCCGCGGCGCGGATCGGCGCCGGCGGGACGCGCGTGGTGCGCGCCGGCTGGACCGATGCCCTTCTCGCCGAACTGCGGGGCTTTCCCGACGGCGAGAAGGACGACCAGGTCGACGCGCTGGCGCGCGCCGAGGCGACGCTCGGCCAGGCGCCGGCGGCGGCGAGGATGGTGAATTTTTCTCTGATGGGGCGCTGAATTCATGTTCGAGACGATCTGCCAGACGATTCCGGCCGATCCGCACCTCGCGCCGCGGGCGCGGCGGCTGGAGATCTATCGCCGGGTGCTGGACGGGACGATCTATGACGCGCTGCCCTATGCGTTCCAGGAGGAGCGCAACGGGGCGGGCGAATATATTCCGCTGCGGGCGCGGCGGCCCTCGGTACGCTACGGGCTGTGCCGGATCGTGGTGGAGGATTCGGTTTCGCTGCTGTTCAGCGCGGGGCATTTTCCCGCGGTCGAATGCGCGGACCCCGAGGTCGAGACGTTGCTGGCCGATATTCTGGGCGAATGCCGGCTCAACGAGGTGATGATCGACGCGGCGCTGCGCGGCTCGGTCGGCTCGGTGGCGATTTTGCTCCGGGTGCTGAAGGGGCGGTTCTTCTGTTCGGTGATGGAGACGCAATACCTGACGCCGCGCTGGCGGGAGGATGCGCCCGACACGCTGGAGCAGGTGACCGAGCTCTACAAGGTCCGGGGCGCGGAGCTGATCGGCCAGGGCTATCAGGGGATCGATCCCGGTCAGGCCTACTGGTTCCAGCGGCGCTGGGATGCGCAGGCGGAGACCTGGTTCGAGCCGGTGCCGGTGGGTGCGGGACTGCCGGCCGAGCCCGATCGCGCGCGCAGCGTTCGGCATGGGCTGGGGTTCGTGCCGATCGTGTGGATCCGCAACCTGCCGGGGGGCGAGGGGTTTGATGGCGGCTGCACGTTCCGCGCCGCGATCGAGTCATCCATCGAGATCGACTACCAGCTGTCGCAGGCCGGGCGCGGGCTGAAATATGCCTCGGATCCGACGCTGCTGATCAAGGAGCCGGCGACGACCGACCGCGAGATGGTCAAGGGTGCCGGGAACGCGCTGATCGTTTCGGAAAAGGGCGATGCCAAGCTGCTGGAGATCGGCGGCACGGCCTCGGCCGCGGTGATCGACTATGTGCGCACGCTGCGCGAGTTCGCGCTGGAGAGCGTGCATGGCAACCGCGCCAGTGCCGACCGGCTGACGGCGCCGCAATCGGGCCGGGCGCTGGAGTTGATGAACCAGGGACTGATCTGGCTCGCCGACAATCTGCGGATTGCCTATGGCGAGGGCGGGTTGCTGCCGCTTGTGCGGATGGCGTTGCGGGCGGCGGCGCGGTTCGATGTGAAGGTGATGGGCCGGACGGTGCCGAGGGTCGATCCCGACCTGCGGCTGAATCTGCGCTGGCCGCGCTGGTATGCCGCCTCGGCCGACGACCGGCTGAAGGAGGCGCAGGCGATCGCGACGCTGGTGAATGCGGGCCAGCTGTCGCGCGAGACGGCGGTGAAGAGTCTCGCCGCCAGTCATGTGATCGGGGATGCGGCCGCGGAACTCGCGCGCATCGCCGACGAGGGGGACCAACTGGAACGGAACGAGGCATGAGCGACGAATTCGCGGAGCATGAGGGGCTGCCTGACGAGCCGCAGGCGGCGCCGGAGGACTGGCAGGCCAGGGCGATGGCGGCCGAGCAGGCGATGGAGGCGCTGCGGCGCGAACATGCCGAGCGGCTGAGGCGGGCCGAACTCAGGACCGAGGCGGTGAAGGCCGGCATGATCGATCTTGACGGGCTGAGACTGATCGACCCGGCGGTGATGGCGCCGGCGGAGGACGGCGCGGCGCCGGACGCGGCGGCGCTGATGGCGCAGCTGAAGCGGGACAAGCCCTGGCTGTTCGGCGCGCCGTCGTCGTCTTCGACGGCATCGGTGCCACGGGCGGAGCCGCCGCGCGCGCGCCATGCGACCGAGCTGAGCGAGGCCGAGTGGCGTGCGGCGCGCGCCGAACTGCTGCGCCGCGCCGGCGGCTGAGCCGGCCGCGAGCCGCTTTCATTAAATTAACGCGTTGTCAGACAACCGTGCTCCGCGCGTCGGAGTGCGGCGAATTGCGTTACCCAGAAGGAACACGACATGGGTATTTCCAATTTTCCCGCCTCGCTGCAACCGATCATCCAGCAGGGTTTCCTCGAGCGTGAATTCGAGCAGGCGCTGCGCTCGCGGCTTGGCTACCGGATGGTGGCCGATCGCGAGAGCTTCGCCGTCGGCATCGGCGAGACGCTGACCAAGACCCGGGCCGGGCTGAAACCCTCGGTCACCACACCGCTGGCCGCCGCGACCAACACCAATCTCGATAACGGGCTGACGCCGCAGGGCTGGGGTGTCGAGCAGTATACCGTGACGCTGAATTTCTATGCGGCAACGCAGGACCTGAACATGGTGACCAGCCGTGTCGGCATCGCCGCGCAGTTCCTGCAGAACGCCGCGACCAATGGCGAGCAGGCGGCGCGCAGCCTTGACGAGCTGGCGCGCAACGCGCTGTTCGCCCCGTATTTCGGGGGCAACACGCGGGTCAGCACCACGCTGGCGAGTGCTGCGCCGACCATCGAGATCGATGACATCCGGGGCTTCGCCACCGTGTTCGTCAACGGCGTGCAGACCGCGGTTTCGGCGAGCTATCCGCTCACGGTAACGGTTGGTTCGAATGTCTATTCGCTTATCGGTGTGACGCCGGATGTCAACAATGCTTCATCCGCGCCGGGCGGGATTTCGGGAACCCTGACCTTCTCGGGCAGTGTCAGCGTGTCCGACGGCACTGCCGGCAATGCGGTGCGCGCCGCGACGGCGAGCGCGATCGTCCGGCCGCAGGGGGTCGGGACGGCCAGCGCGCTGCAGGCGACCGACACGCTGACGATGTCCGCCCTGCTCGATGCGGTGGCGACGCTGCGGCAGAATGCGGTGCCGGAAATCGACGGTGTCTACAACTGCTATCTTGATCCGGTATCGGCGCGGCAGCTGTTCGCCGACCCGGATTTCCGGCAGCTGTTCCAGGGTGCCACATCGAGCAACGCGGTGTTCCGCCAGGGTATGGTCAACGATTTCCTTGGGCTGCGGTTCATCACCACCACCGAGGCCTATGTGCAGTCGCATCCCACGCTGGCGGGGCTGTACATCCGCCGGCCGATCGTTTGCGGCAAGGGCGCGCTGATCGAGGCGGATTTTGCCGGCATCGGCGCGGAAGACGTCGCGCCGAAGGATGCGCTGGTGAATATCATCGACGGTGTCGCCATGGTCACGCGCGAGCCGATCGACCGGCTGCAGCAGATCATCGCCCAGTCCTGGTACTGGATCGGCGGGTTCTGCGCGCCGTCCGACACCACGACGACGCCGGACACGATCCCGACCGCGACCAATTCCAACTTCAAGCGCGCGGTGATGATCGAGCATATCGGCTGAGGAGGGCGCGAACATGTCAATCGGGTCCTCGCTTCCCTTCAGGCCGTCCGGCACCGCGGCGGTCGCGGCCTCGACCAGCGCGGCCTCGACCCCGCTTGCCGGCGGCGGGTCGAGCCTGCTCGTCTACAACGCCGCGGCCGCGGTCGCGTTCGTGCGGCTCGGCACAGCCGGCATGAGCCCGGCGAGCACGGCCGATACGCCGGTGCCGCCGGGCGGGCGCATGCTGATCGATGCCGGGCGGTTGGTGAGCGAGGCGAGTGCCGTGCTCGCCTCGGGCACCGGCACGGTCTATTTCACCCGCGGCGACGGCTCGGTCTACTGATATGTCGGGCAGTGTTTCGAGCGCGCCCGGCATGCTGAGCGAGGCGCAGAAGGTCGATGTGCGGCGGTTCTGCGGCTATCCGGCCTATGGCGCCGGGGCGGCGGGATTCCAGTCCTGGCGGTTCTTCCAGGCCTACGGCACGCTCGAATACCGGATGAACAACCTGGCGCCGGAAGAGGTGGCGGTGGTGGTGAACTACCTCGCCACCCTTGCCGCGCTGGAGGTCGCGATTCCGGAGGCGAGCGGCAATCTCGATACCGAGGCGGCCGCGGGCTGGCAGCACAACGCCAACGAGGTGCGCGACCGCGCCGCCCTGTTCGACCAGTGGCGGCGGCGGCTGTGCGGCTTTCTCGGCCTGCCGGCGGGGCCGGCGCTCGGCCCCTCGGATGGCATCACCCTGATCGTTTGAGGTCTTCATGGATGGAACGCGGCTGGCGGACCGGATCGCCTTCGGCGGCGGCATGGCCGCGCGCAAGGCGGGCGTGATCTGCGATGCCTACCGGCCGCGCGACGGGGCGTGCCCGATCGTCGCGGCGAACCGGCTGGTGCGGCTGGGCGTGCTGGTGCTGCCGGTATCGGGCTCGGTGCGCGGGCCGGCGCCGCTCGGGCTGCCCTACCGGCAGCTCGTGCTGGACCAGGCCTATGTGCGCACGGGGGATTATGTCGTCGGGCCCGCCGGGACGTTCCTGGTGGTCGGCAACGAGCCGCCGGCGCCGGTGCTGGGGGCGCGCTGCAACGAGACGCTGTCGGCCTGGCGGCCGGCGGCGCAGGCGATGCCGGGGATCAACCCCTATGGCGCGATCCTCGGCGCCGGGGCGCGCGGCGTATTCGCCGGATTTCCGGCGGCGCTGCTGCCGGCGCGGGGCGGCACGCATGCCGAGGCCGGGTTGCCGGACGACACGCGCGCGCCGGGCTACATCGCCGCCGTGGCGGCGGTGGAGGGGCTGGCGCCGGACGTGGCGGATGTGGTGCGCGATGCGCGCGGACGGCAGTTCGTGATCGACCAGGCGGAGCTGTTCGGCGGGATCTGGCGGCTCGCGCTTTCGGCGAGCATCGTCTGATGGCGGGGCAGCAGGATGTCGAGAACGCGATCGTCTCGCTGATCGCGACGGCTTCCTATCCGGCGGGAACGGCGGCGGCATCGGCGATCGCCGGGCCGGACGGGATGGTGACGTGCCGGGTCTATCGCGGCATGCCGAACGCGCCGGCGCTGGAGGCGGATCTGGCGCGCGGGGTGATGCATGCGAGCGTGTTCGCGGAGCTGGGCGGCGTGCGCAACGTGACGCGCTATCCGCGCGAATGGATCGAGGTCGCGCCGGTGCCGGCGACGCTGTCGGTCAGCGTCGCGGGGATGGCGGCGACGTTCGCGGGGCAGTGCGCGGCCGGGCAGCTCGCCGGCATCGCCGTCGATGGCGCGATCTTTCCCTATGCGGTGCAGGCCCGGGACACGCCGGCGAGTGTGGCGAGCAATCTCGCAGCCCTGCTGCGCGCGGCGGGGTGGCTGGTGAATTACGCGGGGACGACGCTGAGCGTGCCGGCGGCGCGCGGGTTGATTGCCCGCGTCGTGGCCGGGGGCGTCGCGCTGCGGGAGATCAAGCGCCAGGTGCAGCCGTTCCGGATTTCGCTGTGGTGCCCGGACCCGCTGACGCGGGACGCGGCGACGGCGGTGATCGACCCCGCGCTGGCGGCGCCGCAGTTCATCGGCCTCGCCGATGGCGCGGCGGCGCGGCTGCGCTTTGTGGGCGCCGAGACCACTGACAAGTCGATCGATGCCGGGCTGTACCGGCGGGACCTCATTTACGACGCCGAATATCCGACGACCGAGGCGATGACGACGCCGGCCATGCTGTTCGGGGTCGGCGGGATCGCGGCGGACGGCGCGTTCATCGCCGGCATGACCGGCTGAAGGAGAGACGATGAAGATCAAACTGGTGGTGGTGAAGCCGTTCGAGGGCTTCAGGCGGGGCGACACGATTACCGACGCGGCGAAGATCGACGCCGTGCTGGCGTCCGCCCAGGCCGGGTCGGTCGTGCGGGTTGTGGCGGAGGGCTGAGGCATGCCGATATCGCAGGCAGGCGCGCTGAACACGACGGCGCTGATCGTTCCCGACCTCTATGTGCAGATCGTGCCGCCGCAGACGCTGCTGCTCAACGGCGTGCCGACCGATGTGCTCGGCGTGGTCGGCTCGGCATCGTGGGGGCCGGTGGGCGAGCCGATGATCGTCGGCTCGATGGGCGACTATGCCGCATCCTTCGGGCCGGTGATGGCGCGGCAATACGACATGGGCACGGCGGTGGCCGTGGCGGTGCAGCAGGGGGCGTCGAATTTCCGCTGCGTGCGGGTGAGCGACGGCACCGATGCCGCGGCCTCGGTTTCCATTCTCGGCGCGCTGACGCTGACGGCGCTCCATACCGGATCGCTCGGCAACGCGATCACGGTGACGGTTTCGGCCGGGTCGGCGGCGAACAGCTGGCGGCTGACCGTGGCGCTGCCGGGGCGCACGCCGGAGGTGTTCGACAACATCGCCGGCACCGGAGCCGCGTTCTGGCAGGCGGCGGCGAATGCGGTGAATGCCGGGACGGGGCCGCTGCGCGGCGCCTCCGAGCTGGTGGTGGCGAGTGCCGGCACGTTGTCGACCCCGCCGGTGACGGGGGTCTATCCGTTCGCGGCCGGCACGCCGGGCAGCGACGGCGCCGGCGGGCTGACCGCCGCCTCGCTCGTGGGCCAGGACACGCTGCCGCGGAGCGGGATGTATGCGCTGCGCGGGCAGGGCTGCGGGATCGCGGTGCTGGCCGATCTCGACGATCCGACGCAGTGGAGCCCGACCGTCGCCTTCGGCCTCGAGGAAGGCTGCTACATGATCCTGGCCGGGCCGCCGGGCGACACGATCGCCAATGCGGTGTCGGCGAAGCGGACGGCGGGGATCGATTCCTATGCTGCCAAGGTGATGTTCGGCGACTGGATCTGGTGGTACGACCAGGCGAACGGGATGACCCGGCTGGTGTCGCCGCAGGGTTTCGTGGCCGGGCGGCTCGCCAATCTGTCGCCGGAACAGAGCTCGCTGAACAAGCCGCTCTATGGCGTCGTCGGCAGCCAGAAATCGGGGCGCGCCGCATCGGGCACCACCAGCACCTATTCGTCGGCCGATCTGTCGGCGCTGATGTCGGCCGGGATCGACGTGATCGCCAATCCGCAGCCGGGCGGGGCGTTCTGGGGCGTGCGCGGCGGGTTCAACGCCTCGTCCGACAGTGCGACCAACGGGGACAACTATACCCGCATGACCAACTACATCGCCGCCACCCTGTCGGCGGGGATGGGGCAGTACGTCGGCCAGCTGGTGAACGAGACGCTGTTCCGCCGCATCCGCGGCACGCTGCTGGCCTTCCTGAACACGATGCTCGGCCAGGGCATGCTCGGCACCACCAACGGGGCGCTGCCCTTCGCCGTGGTGTGCGATGCCTCGAACAATCCGCCTTCGCGCACCGGGCTTGGCTATGTGCAGGCGGATGTGCAGGTGCAGTACCAGGCGATCAACGAGCGGTTCATCGTCAATGTCGAGGGCGGGCAGACCGTGCAGGTCAGCCAGCAGACCCTGCCCCAGGGCACGGTGTGAGGTAGCAGATGCCATACAACACGTTTACCGTTGGCAATGATTGCCAGCTCGTCGTCATGGGGCCGTTC
>JAJZFF010000499.1 GCA_021805485.1 Pseudomonadota bacterium | reverse complement strand
GTGTTCGGTCTGTGTCGGCAGGCCGGTGGCGCGGAAGCTGATATCGGTCGGGCTGGCTGCCGGCGCGTGCGGGCTCTGCGTGTGGCCGGTGGCGGCCGGAACGCGGATGACGGCGCTCTGTTCGTTCGGCCAGACCGTTCCGGGCCGCCCGATCAGCCGGGCCGCGCCGGTAAGGGCGCGGGGCGTTTCCGCGGCAATGGTCATCACGACCCCACCGACCGGATTGCGGGCGATCGACAGCGTCGCGGCGTCGAGCCCGCTGCCGGCGGCCGCTCCGTTCTCCAGCTTGAGGATGATCACGGTCGCGGCCGATGTCTGCGCCACGGCCTTGCCGACCCGGTCGAGCGGCCGCGCGACGAAGGACACCGCGCGCATCGCGTCGGCCCGCGCCACCGACCGCGCGATCGCCATGATCGGTTCCGGCGCGCGCGCGAGCGCGGGATCGTAGAGGACGAATATGTGGGACGTATCCGGCTGCCACGACATGAAGCTCGACTTCAGGCTGGCGAGGGTGAGGGGAACCGAGTCCCGCCGGTAGCTCATCGACAGTTGCGACTTCGGCGAAATCCGTGTCCACAGCGCGGGGTCATCGAACGCCTCGCAGCCCTGCGCCGCCTTTTGCGTGACCGACAGGGTGAGCTGGTTCGTTCCATCCCGCAGATCGCCGGGTGGAATGCCGATGGTCCGGTCGATCGTCGGCGACGAGCCGTCGAGCGGGATCTGCTTCAGCGGCGAGCCGTTCAGCAGCACCAGCAATTGCGAGGCGCCACCGATCAGCGATGCGGAATTGGTGCCGAGAAGATGCAGCTCGGCGGCCGAAACCTCCCGATGATCGGCCACCTGGAACGTGATGTCGCCCGAAGCCGAGCGTCCCTTCAGGACGATCGGGGCCCGATCGCGGTCATACCAGGCCAGCGGATGGGAAATCGCCGTCGCGGGAATGCCTGCCCCGGACCGGACCTCGCTCTGGCGGTGTTCGAGGCGCGCCTGAGCGGGTTGGCAGCAGAGTGGCAGCGCCAGCGCCAGTCCGGCAGCCCAGCGTGCGGGCTGGAAGCGGGCGGGCAGCCCATGACCGGGCCGATCTGGGCAGGGCATGTGTCGAGACTGTGGGTCTTTTGAATGTCCGTCCATGGCTGCCAAGACAAGGAGCGGATATGGCGCAATCGTCGCCAATTTGTGTCAAAAATATGATCATAAAATATTTAATGATCGGATCATCAAATTGAATAAAACGGTATTTGTAATATTTTATCGTTATTCTATAATTGTTCAAAAGTATTTTTGAATGAACAAGCCAATTTAAAATAATATTATAAAAAAGCAAAAAATGAATTATGATAATCCAAAATTGTGCTTGAACGATCGACCTGAAGCATCCATCAGTCCCGATTGTGCAATGCGGCGCCGGTGAATTCGATACGGACTGCGAGTATCGGCCTCGTCTACCGATGCGTCTTACCAATCGGCCGTAAATGACTGCGAGTCGACGAATCAGGAACCGGACATACTGCCGGGATCGGCGATCCGCCGACCTGACCTGCCGATGAAGCCGCGCCGGGGAATTCGCCGGCATATGGTCGCGATCGGATTATTGCGCGGATACACGACAGTCACATGACATGTCGCGCGAATGATTGACGCCGTGACTGAAGCCACGCCCTCGAACTGGCCATGCGGGCGGCGCGATCGGGGCGGGAAAGCGCTCCCGGGCCGAAAGATGTCACGGCGGCATCCCGGACGATGATCCGCGCGTGCCGATGTGCTTCGAAGCCCGCGTGATCCGGGTCATGACCTTGGCAGGATAAAGAAATTGTAAAGTTTCAAACAAATTCAGCGTCACAGAAACGCCACGGTCAATCTCTTTCCTGTGTCTCGCCAATCGAAAGGAGAGCGAAGATGGAAAAGACCACAATCTGTATTCTCGGCGCAGTGGTCGGGGCCGCTATCGCCGCCCCGGTGATGAGTTCCGCCGCGTCGCTTCCCCCGGCGCCCCGCTTTGAAGCGGCATCCTATGCTGAACTTCTCGGCCCGGTCCCCAATGCCTCCGTCATGCTTCGCGAGCACGATGCGGCGCTCGCCCGCCAGCGCGCGGAGCAGGGTGGCGCCCGGATCCAGCAGGCCGATGAGCATCATCATCACCACCATCATCACCACCATCACCATCATCAGACCTGGTAATGATGCCGAAACGAAATCGGGAAATGCCGGTCACCGATGCCAGGGCAGGCCGGTCGCGCCAATCGCCGCATCCGTTGCTGCCTTCGGTCTGTGACGTGCCGCGAACTCCCGGGTTAGAGGGTCAAGCGACTGCAAGGCTTGCAGTCGTCTTGATCCTGGCTTGGATGCCCGGCGCGGTCGCCGTCTGAACCATGTTCTGGGGGCGCCGGTCGGCCATCATATAGCCGCGTCCCCAGTTGGTGACGAGCACGTCCTGGCCGTCTGCGGCAAGCAGTTTCTTGCGGATCTTGCAGATGAATACGTCGATGATCTTGGCGTTCGGTTCGTCGAGGCCGCCGTAGAGATGATCGAGGATCGCTTCCTTGCTGAGAACGCAGCCCTTGCGCAGCGCGAGGAGTTCGATGATCTGATACTCCTTCTTCGTGACGGCGACTTCGCGGGCGCCGACGAAGACCTTCTTCGCATTCATGTTGACCTCGATATTGCCAACGGAAAGCGAAGAGTCCTGGAAGCCCCGGTTCCTGCGTATATGATTCTGGATGCGCAGGAACGTTTCCTCATATGACGGGGCGCCCACGATGAGGTCGTCGACCCCAGCTTCAAGGATATGCAGCCGGGTCGGCTCGGCGAGCGCGTTTGCGATTGCAACGATCGGTGCCTGAAATCCGGATTTGCGCAGACGACGGATCAGGTCGAACTCGATCTTGTTGGCATCGAAAACACGAATGACGACAGATTCGTATTCGTAATGACGCGTGAGATCGATGGCTTCCTCGACATCCACAGTCTCGTCGATGACGACCAGCTTGGACTTGATGAAGCTGTTCAGGCTGTCGTGCCGGTCGAACATTTTGCCAAAAATGAGAAGTCTCATATCAACCTCCAGTTGATTTATTCATCATATACAACCTTAAAAATGACAGGTCAATGAAAAAATTTTAATAATAGAGAAATTCTTCAAAAATTCTGAAATAATTAAAATAGTAAAACGTTCGGTCAGAGGTTATTCCGCCCATGACGCTTCAAGGGGCACAATATATGGACCCAACCACGGCGTATCTGTTTCTTGTGTATTAAGCAGTTATCCATTCAAGCTAAAATGTTAGGAAAGTTTTATATGCTATACAGAAATGATCAAAATTAAATCATAACACCGGGACAACCCGAAATTCATGACTGTCGAAATGCGGATCTCTCATTTCGCCTTGCAATGCGATGCCGGATGCAACCATGCCCGGTTCCGGGTTATCGCCAGCATCGATATTGTCGGCTGCATGGGATGGTCTGCATTGTTCCGTCTACTGCCGGCAGCGCGGCGCCACCGAGCGCTCGGTGCAAGCGCAATCGGCGATCTGGCGCGCCCGGCCGGGATCGACGATCCGGATTTCCGTCGCCCCTCTGAGCGCGATGATGTTGCGCTCGCGCAGCCAGCGGAAGGTGCGGGAGACTGTTTCCATCGTCAGCCCGAGGTAATCCGCGATATCCACACGGGACATCGGCAGGCGGATAGGTCCGTCACCTTCGACATCCTGCTGTTCGGCCATCCGCAACAGAAACCAGACCAGGCGTTCGGTCGCGCTCATCCGTCCGAGCAGGAGCATCTGCTGCTGCGCCATGAAAAGGCTCTTCGCGGCCGTGGCCAGCAGGCTGCGCGTCAGGTCCGGCCGACTGGCCAGAAGCCCATCGAAACTGCTGAGCCGATGCGTCACGACCTCGACCGAGGTTACTGCATCTGCGGAGCATGTGGCACAGCCGCCATGACTGATGGCAAAGCCGGACGGGGTAAATATCTCGCCCGGAAACAGGAAGCCCAGGATCTGCCGACGCCCGTCGGGCAGCATTTTCGAAAGCCGGACTATTCCGGACACGAGATCATAGATCTTGTCGACGTTTTCACCTTCGATGAACAGCGAGGCGCCGGCCTCCAGCGCACCTGCGCGAAAGCCCGGTTCACCAGCGGCACTCCAGTTGGCAATCGTGGCCCGAGGCTGCTCGGCAGCGACATGCGACATTGGCGTGGTCCTCATGCGTCCAGGGTTGATAGGGCTCGAGACTCAGCGCCGTCACTCCTAAACGCTCACTGCAACACGCAGATGCCGGATCGGCGTATCTTTGTTGACATTTCGCGGCTTTGTGTGGCGTTTTATGACAAGTTCATATAAATTAGTCTTTCCATCTTATTCGACCATCGATGGGTTAGGGCCGTGGACGCGGGGATAATTCTGATCGTTGACGACGACCCCCAGATCCGCACGATGCTGCGTCGCTATCTTGCCGGTGAGGGATACGGAACCAAGGAAGCCGACAGCGAGGTCAGCATCCATGCGGCTCTCGTCGCTGGTGACGTCACGCTGGTGCTGCTCGATCTCATGCTCGGCGGGGAGGATGGGCTGGCGATCGCCCGAGCCATCCGGGCGCGCTCTGATATCCCGATCATCATGCTGACCGGCAAGGACGATGTCATCGACCGGGTGGCGGGACTGGAAGCCGGGGCCGACGACTATATCGCCAAACCCTTCCATCTGCGCGAGGTCCTTGCGCGGATCCGCGCCCTCAAGCGGCGGATGACGGGACGCAGCGCACCGGAGCCCGCCGAGCCGGACCCGCCGGAAACCGAGATCCGTTTCGACGGCCATGCCCTCGACCCGCTCGGCCGGACCCTGCGCGGGCGGGATGGGGTGGATATACCGCTGACCACCGCGGAGTTCGAACTTCTTGCCGTCTTCCTGCGCCACGCGGGGCGGGTCCTGGACCGCGACCAGTTGCTGAACCTGCTGAAAGGGCGGGATTTTGAGGCGTTCGACCGGCTGGTCGATACCCAGGTCATGCGGCTCCGCCGCAAGATCGAGCAGGACCCCGGACAACCGCAACTGATCAAGACGGTGCGTGGCGCGGGCTATGTCTTCGCGGGCAAGCTGGAACGGTGAATCGCGCGGGGCGGGTCAGACGCCCTCGTCGCGAACCGGCCGGAGCAAGGTTGCAAGTGCGTTTGCAAGGGCCGTCTCGGCATAGGGTTTTTGCAGCCAGATCGCCCCGGCGGGTAGCGCGCGGCCCCTGAGCACGACGGGATCGCCATAGCCGGAAGTGAACAGCACCGGCAGTTCGGGGCGCGCCACCCGGGCTGCGATGGCGAGATCGAGGCCTGACATGCCACCGGCCAGCACGACATCGGTGAAGAGCACCGCGACCTCAGGATGGGATTGGAGCGCTGCGATGCCGGCAGCGCCTGTCGCCGCGTTGATCGTGGAATATCCGAGACGGGCAAGTCGGCGCTCCGCGACACGCCGCACCGCGGGATCGTCCTCGACCACGAGGACCATCCCGCGGTGCGGCGGCGGGACAGGAGCCACCTCGTCGGCGGCGGTGGCAACCATGTCGGCCCGGATCGCCGGCAGGAACAAGCGGACCGTGGTGCCCAGCCCGGGTTCGGAATAGATCTGCACATGGCCGCCACTCTGTTTGACGAAGCCGTAGACCATCGACAGTCCGAGCCCCGATCCCTCACCAACGTCCTTCGTGGTGAAGAAAGGCTCGAAGGCATGTGCCCGCGTTTCGGCGCTCATGCCGATCCCGCTGTCCGTCACCGCCAGGACTACATAATTGCCCGGCAGGGTCTCGGCCTGTTGTGCCGCATAGTCGGCATCGACATGGAGCAGGCCGGTCTCGATCACGAGACGGCCGCCCTTGGGCATGGCGTCCCGCGCATTGAGGGCGAGGTTGAGCAGCGCCGTCTCGATCTGTCCCGGATCCGCCATGGTGCGCGGCAGGTCGGCTGCAAGCCTTGTCTCGATCATCACCGGCGAGCCGAGCGTGCGCCGGAACAGCGGCGCCATCTTCCCGACGAGGTCGTTCACGTCGATCGCGAGCGGCCGGAGGGTTTGCCGCCGGCCGAAGGCAAGCAGCCTTGCCGCCAGTTCGGCGCCACGTTCGGTTGCGAGCCGGGCCTCGGCAAGGAGTTCCGCGGCCTCGCCGCCGTTGACATGACCCTCCAGCATTTCGAGGTTTCCGGAAATCACTGCCAGCAGATTGTTGAAATCATGCGCGAGTCCGCCGGTCAGTTGGCCCACGGCCTCCATTTTCTGCGCCTGCGCGAGATCGTTCTCGAGACGCTTGCGCTTGCTGACGTCGCGGATGAAGCCGGTGAACAGTCTCATCTCGGGCAGGTCGACCTCGCCGACGGCGAGTTCGACCGGAAAGGTCGAGCCGTCGGCCCGGCGGGCCTCTACCTCGCGGCCGATGCCGATGATGCGCCGCTCGCCGGTTTCCAGATAACGGGCAAGATAGAGGTCATGAGCCGAGGTATGCGGTTCGGCCATCAGCATCGACACGTTGCGGCCGACGACTTCCTCGGCCGCGTAGCCGAACATCCGTTCGGCCGCCTGGCTGAACGACCTCATGGTGCCGCGCGGATCGATGACGATAACGGCATCCGGCGCGGTGTCGAGGATCGAGCGGAGCCTGGCCTCAGTGCTGCGATGCTCGGTGATATCCCGCGCGATCTTGGAAATGCCGACGATGCGGCCGTCCGTATCATGCACCGGGTTGAGCGTGAGCAGCACGCGGACGAGCGAGCCGTTCTTGCGGCGGCGGATGGTCTCGAACTGGTCGAAGGTCTCGCCCTTTGCTGTCCGGGCCAGAAGCTCGTCCATTTCCGCCTCGCGCCCGGGCGCCGCCAGCAAATGGATCGAGCGCCCGATGATTTCGTCCGCCCGGTAGCCGAACAGATGCTCTGCCCCTTCGCTCCACGACGTGATGATGCCGTCGAGCGACTTGCCGATCAGCGCGGCCTCGAAGGACCGGGCGAATGCCGGCGGCTCGTCGGGGGCGTCGGGTTTGGAAGTCATGCCGTTATCCTACCCGCTGCGGTGTGGGGCGTCGATGTGCAATCGATGCCGCCGGGCCGAGTGCGAAGTCCCCGTCCGCAGATTGCCGCCAACGGTTGCGTCTGCTACGTCGCCGTCCGCACCCTTCGCGAATTCAGAGTTGGGCGATATGTGGTTACAGGGTGAATATCGTCGATCACATGTTGCTTGCGCTTTAAATCAACATGTCCGTGATCTGGGCCCCTGGGCTGGAGTCCCGGCGGGCTCGCCAGCCAGGCACACTGCACCGGGAGATGGTCCGTGAGCTATATCGAGCAGGTTCTGCTGCCCGACGAAACCGTGATGAGCTGGACGCATCTTCACTGGTTCGTCTATCTCCGCGGCATCGTCACGGTCGTCCTTGCCTTCGCGCTCATCATCGCCGGCGGCGTTACCGGGGGCCGGCCGTCGACCTACCTGCATTTCGCCGCCGCTGCCGCCTTCCTGCTCGGCTGCTGGCTGCTCCTCGTTGCCTGGCTCCGGCGCATGTCCACCGAACTCGCGGTGACCGACCGCCGGGTCATCCACAAGAGTGGCATCTTCGGCCGCAACTCCCATGAAATGAGCCTGGAAAAGGTCGAGAGCGTCGAGGTTCGGCAGTCTCTTGCCGGCCGGGTTTTCAATTACGGCACTGTCATCGTCCGCGGCACCGGCTCCACCTGGGAACCTTTCCCGCGGATCGCCGACCCTCTCGCGTTCCGCAGCAGCATCACCGCCGCCTGATCCGACGTCTCAGCGCCGGGGTTCCTGCCGCGCAAGCCGGGCGATGACGGCATTCGCCTCGCGGATCGCGCGCCCCTCATCCCCGGTTCGCGCGAGGCACTCATTGGCGATCTTCGCCCAGAGCACCCGCAACTCGGACGTGTTCGCCCGGTGCGTATGGCGTTCGGCTTCATCCGCGGTCCACGGCATTTCAGGTTCCATCCGTAGAATCGATCACCACCAGCAATTCGCCCGCGAGCGGCGAGGGGGCACGGTCGGCCGGCAGTGTCGCCGCGATCCGTGCATTTTCCCGTGCCGCCGCCTCCTGTTCGGCGTCGAGCACGCCGTGACGGTCGAGAAACCGGTTCATCGCCGCCGATATCCGCACGCATCCCTGCGAGCCTGTCTGTCCGAGGCGCGGCTCCAGGTAATCCGGGTCGGTCGCGTGCACCAGCAGCCGGATTTCGCCGGTTTCACCATCGGTCCGCCATCCCTTTTCCGCGACCCGCCAGCCGAAATCCCAGACCCGCATCCCCTTCAGGCCGAGGCCGCGGATGTGGTTCTCGTTGAACGTGCCGAGCGCCCGGTAGTCGAGAATGTCTGTCGTATGGGCAAACACGCCGACGGGGGTGATGAAGTACCCCCGCCGTCCGGCCTGCCCGGTTGAAACGGCGTCGCACCCGAGCAGGTCCCACGCCCCGGCGAGCCGCGCCGCGATAATGCAGAGACGCTGGACCTGCGGATTGCGATCGACGACGATGATGAACTGGCTCCGGGTTACACTCACCCCGGCTTCTGCCAACCCGCGCCGTGTCGCCGCAATCCATTGTGCCGTGGCATCGGGAGCGGGTACGGTCGCGCGCGGCACCTCCCGGGCCAGTTCCGCCGATGTCGCCATTACCTCGGCGCGAAACGCGGCATTCTCCCCACGCTCGGGTGCCGGCGGGCGAATGGCCGCCCGCACCGGTGGCCGCGCGCAGCCGGCCAACAACATCGCCAAACACAGCAGATTCACGCCACCATGCACTTTCATCCGGCTCCTCCGCCGCCGTTCTGTTCCGGCAGCGATAGGCCGGCCCGGGCGAGCGGTCATTGATCCAGCGCAGCCTTCCGGTTTGACGCCCTCCGCCGGGGCGGCTAGCGATCCGGAGGCTACGACCGAACGACCGCCGCGCGGGGGCGGGCAGGGGCGTGGCCGACCCCGAGGACCGTCCTTTGCGCGAACCCAAACTCTTCGCCGGCGCCAGGATCAGGCAGATCCGCGAGCAGCGCGGCTTGCTGCAGCGCGACATCGCCCGCCGCCTCGGCCTGTCGCCAAGCTACATGAACCAGATCGAGAATGACCGCCGGCCCGTGCCGCCGCGCCTCGCGGCGCCGCTCTGCGACCTGCTCGGCATTCCCCTCGCCGAACTCTCCGGCGATGACGAGGTCCGCCGCGCC
>JAJZFF010000609.1 GCA_021805485.1 Pseudomonadota bacterium | reverse complement strand
GGCTGGCCACGGCGAAACCCTATCGCGGCGTCTTCCTCACCGAGGCGGGCCAGGCGCTGGCCGAGCGCGTGCGCACCCGGCACCGGCTGGTGGTCGCCCTGCTCAAGGCGGTCGGCGTGCCGCCCGAGACCGCCGAGGCCGATGCCGAGGGCATCGAGCACCACGTGTCGGACATCGCGCTGAACGCCTTCAGCCGCTATCTCAAGACCCGGGGCTGATCCGGCCGGACGGGCATCGTCCGAACGGGCAGGGCGATGCTTGCGCTGGATCAAGGGGGGCAACCACGCCCGCTCCTAGCCTGAGCCCGTTGGCGCGCCACGGGGCGCGCCGGTGCATCGCACAGGCAGAGGAGATCATCCGCCATGTCCACCCTTCGTCACCGCCGCGCCGTGCTGGCATTCGCCGCCGCCGGCCTCGCCGCGCTGGGCGCCGGCCGCGCCTTCGCCCAGGACCAGACCCGCACCCAGGACCAGACCCGCACCCAGGATCAGCTTCGCACGCAGGACCAGCAGCGCCTGCTCGACCAGCAGCGCCTGCGCGAGCGCCAGCAGGACCGGCTGCACCAGCGGGCCGACGCCGAGACCGAGCGGCTGCGCGAGCGCGAGCGCGACCGCCTTCGCGAGCGCGACCGCGAGAACGAGCGCGCGCAGATGCGCAACGGCAACGGCAATGGCAACGGCGAGCAGAACCGCGTCCAGAACCAGTACGAGAATCAGAACCAGAACCAGTATCAGGACCAGATGCAGAACCGCTCGGGGATGGGCGGCGTCGGCGGCGGCGGCATGGGCGGCGGCATGAGCGGCGGCGGCCGCGGGCGCTGAGCGCGGCGGCGCCGGTCAGGACGGGCCGGCGCCGCCTTCCGCGCGCGCCCGCAGCGCCTCGAACAGCACGAGCGTCGCGCTGACGATCAGCGGGCCGAGCACGAAACCCGGCGGGCCGAACAGGATCAGCCCGCCGATGATCGCGATGAAGGACGGCACCGTGTGCAGCTGCAGCCGGTTGCCGACCAGCACGGGGCGGACCACGTTGTCGATCGTGCCGACCACCAGCGCCCCCCAGAGCGAGAGGATGATCGCCTTCTCCTCGTGGCCGTTCAGCGCCAGCAGCACCGCCTCGGGAATCCAGACGATGAAGGCGCCGAGCACCGGCACCAGCGAGAGCATCCCCATCACCACGCCCCAGAGCAGCGGCGCGGCGAGGCCGAGGCCCCAGAACATCAGCCCGCCGAGCAGGCCCTGCAGGGTCGAGACCATCACCGTGCCGTAGATCACGGCATAGACCGTATCGGCGGTGCGGCTGAACAGCCGGTCGGTCTCCGGCCCGGTCAGCGGCAGCACGGCGCGCAGCGCGGCATCGGCCCGCGCGCGGTCGCGCAGGAAGAAGAACAGGATGTAGAAGGTCAGCACGATCTCGACCGCCTGCGCCAGCGAGCCGCGCAGGAACGAGGCGCCGACCGTGCTGAGCAGGCCGCTGGCCCGGGTGATCATCGCCTGCAGGTCGATCTGCCGGGCGAGCCAGTCCACCTGCGGCGGCACCGCGAGCGTGCCGGCGGCGAGGTGCTGCTGCACATAGGCGGCACTCGCCGCCGCCTCGCGCACCAGCCGCTCGATCACCAGCACCGCGGGGGCGGCGACGACGATGGCGGCGATGCCCACCGTGATGATCGCGGCGGCACCCGGATGGCGCACCAGCCGTTCGAGCCGGCGCTGCAGCGGGGTGAACAGGATGGCGAGGGTCAGCGCCCAGGTCAGCGCGCCGGCGAAGGGCGCGGCGAGCAGGGCGCAGAGCACGAGCCCGCCGATCGCCCCGGCGGCGAGGGCGAGCACGCCGGCGCGCGGCAGGGTTCCGCCCGGCTCGGCCGCGCGCTGGCGAGATGGCGGGGCCGGGCCGGTCATCGCGCCGCCTAGCCGGTCGCGCGCTTGACGAAGCCGGGTTCGGCGGGCGGCTCGGCGAAGGTCTCGACGATGTCGGTGACATCGGCGAGCGGCGGGCCGCGGCGGCAGGCGCGCAGCAATTCCTCGACCGCCGGCGCATCCCCGGCGACCAGCGCCTCGAGCGTGCCGTCCGCCCGGTTGCGGACCCAGCCGGCCAGGGCGAGGCGGCGGGCGCGCGTCACCATCCAGTCGCGGAACCCGACACCCTGGACGCGGCCCGACAGGATCAGATGCTTCGCGATCATGACCGGGCGAGATTAACGAACCGGGCGGCGCTGGCAATCTCCCCGCCGATCCGCGCGCGGCGGGCGGCGGCCTCGGCGTCCTCGCCCCAGAGCCGTTCCTGCCAGCGTTCGTCGAGCGTCGCGCAGTCATGCGCCGCCGACGGCGTGATCGCGCCCGCCGCGACGGCGAGGCCGAGCACGAGGCTGCCGAGGGCGGGGACGGTGACGCCGAGCCCGGCGAGGCTCCAGGCATCGTGGGTGGCGAGCGCCGCGTCGAGGCCGGCGATCGCCTCCGGCGGCTGGTCGATCGCGGTGATGCCGGCGGTGACGGCGAGGCGCGCGCCGAGCGTGGCGCCGGCCCAGTCGAGCCAGGGCTGCCAGAGCCGCGCCTGTTCGGCCACCAGCCCGTCCGGCCCGGTGGCGCGGTAGCAGAGCAGGTCGCTGCGTCCATAGGCGAGCAGGCCGGCGCGCACCGGCGCCGTGTCGGGCGCGATGCGCTCGACGGCGGTGCCGGCGAGGCGGGTGAGCGGCAGGTCGTCGGGGCGGATGTCCTGATCCTTGTCCGGCGCGTCCCACTCGGCGGCGATGGCGCGGGCGAGGGCCTCGGCCGGCACGGCGAGCGGGGCGCCGCCGGGCAGGCGCACCGGCCTGCCATCGAGCGTGATGCCGAAGCCCGTCTCCAGCGCCTGCACGGCGACGGCGCTCCAGATGCGCTTCATCGCCGCGCCGTCAGTGGAACAGCGACTGGAGCAGGTTCTGCGGCCCGCTCACCGCGCCGGGGGCCTGGCCGCTGCCGCTGCCGGTGCCGCCGCCGTTGCCGCCGCCCGTGGCGAGGCCGGCGGTGGTCGGCGCCGGGCCGGGATGGCCCATCCGCGCGAGAGCCAGGGCCGAGGCGCAGCTCTGCGGCGCGGCGGAGCGCGGCGCCAGGCCGAGCTGGCGGGTGATCTGGCCGAACAGGGTCTGCCCGCCGCCCATCTTCTGGCCGGCGGCGGCGATCGCCTGGGCATAGTCGCCGGGCGGGGCGATGCCGGTGGCCGGATGCGCCAGCGTGCCGGTGACCGCGAAGGGGATCGGCGTGGCGCCGCCGCCGAGATCGGTCTGCGGCCGGAGCACGACGTTCAGCCCCTCGGTCGCGAGGTTCACGGTGCCGCCGCCGGTCATGAACAGCCGGCTGGAGTCGAGCGTCAGCGCGCGGATGCTGGCGAGGCCGGCATGGGCGTCGATCCGCGTGGCGAAGCAGCGCAGCTGCACCGGGCCCTGGGCGCCGGCAACACCGGCGGGCAGGCCGGCGGCGGTCAGCAGCCGGTTGAGCAGCGCGCCGTCGATCTCGCCGTTCACCGTCGAGACGCCGAGCGAGCCGTTCAGGGTCGAGGCGATATCGTGCGCGGTGGAACCGGCGCCGCCGAGATCGGCGTAGAGCTGCACCGTCGCCGAGGCCGAGCCGGGCTGGCCGAGCAGGCGGAGCAGCGGGCCGAGGCGGAAGGCCGGCGCCTGTTCGATGAGGCGCACACTCGGCGGATTCGCCGCGGCGTCGACCACCAGCGTGCCGGAGACCGGGCCGCCGGGCAGCTCGCCGCTGATCGGGCGGACCGTGAGCACGCCGTTGCGCAGCAGCGCGTGGGCGGTGAGCGCACGGTAATCGGCGCCGGCATAGGTGAGCTTGTCGACAGTCAGCTCCACATTGCCGTCCGCCGCGCGGAGCAGGTTGAAGGGTAGCGGCGCGTCGGGGATCAGGCGCGGGTTCGACGGCGGCGGCGCCGAAGCGGGCTTCGGCTGCGGGCTGGCCTGCGGCGGCGCCACGCCGCCGCCGGCGGCCGTGCCGGTCGTGGTCGCGGCCGGCTTCGGCATCGCCTTGAGCAGCGCCGTCAGGTCGATCCGCGAAGCGTGGATCACCGCCTGCAGGTCGGGTTTCGGGCCGAGCCGCAGGCTGAAGGCGCCGCCCAGCTGCGCCTGGGCGGAGCTGATCGCGAGGCTGTTGAGCGCGACCGTCCTCGCCAGGCCCTGGCCGCCGGGATCGGTGAGCAGGCCGGAGACGCCGATATCGGTCCAGGCCGGCAGGGGCGTGCCGACGAGGTCGGAGAGTTTCGCGAGGTCGGGGATCGTCGCGCTCAGCTTCAGCGCCACGCCGGCGAGCTTCGAGGGCGTGGCCATGCCGCCGGCGGCGTTGAACAGCGCGTTGCCGACCCGGCCGGCGACATTCATGGTGAAGCGCTCGACCGGCGCGCCGTGGGCCGGCGCGGGGGCGGGCTTGCCGAGCGCCGCCTCGATGACGGGACCGACCGGGCCGGCCTTGCCTTCGAGCCCGACCTGCCGGCCCTGGTACTGGCCGGCCAGCGCGACGTCCACCGCCTGGTCGAGCGAGGGCAGGGTGATGTTCATCGAGCGCAGCGACAGGCCCTTGCGCCAGGTGGTCAGGTCCGACTTGCCGGCGGTGAGGCTGACATTGGTGACCGAGGGCAGGGAACCGCCGGCGGGCGGGCCGAGATCGGCCCGCAGGTCGACCATCTGCAGCGGCGGCAGGTCGCCGCGGTCGGCGGCGGGCAGGTAGGCGGCGAGCGGGGCGAGGTCGGGCGCCGTGGCATGCAGGTGCAGCGCATAGCCGCTGGCGTCGCGCGGATGGGCGATCTGCCCGGTCATGTGCAGGCGCGCCCCCTGGCCGCTCACGGTCAGGTCCACCGGCCAGGGCGCGCCGCCGGTGGCGCCGCCGGTCAGCCGCGAGACCGGCCCGGTGGTGCCGGCCACGGTGAAGGGCGTGCCGTTGTACTGCGCGTCGATCGACAGTTGCAGCGGCGCGTCGAGCGAGGCGGCGCGGCCGGTGAAGCGCGCGATGTGCAGGACGGTGGGCTGCGGCGTCGCCAGCGCGGCGGGCTGGCCGGCGTTGAGCGGGATCAGCGCCATCGGCGGGTGATAGGTGATCGTGCCGTTCTCGATCGAGACCGATTGCAGGGCGACGCCGGCCGCCGGGCCGGATGCGGTGCCGCCGGAGCCGGTGCCGCCGCCGCCGGGTGCCGGGCTGCCCTGGCCGATCATCCAGTCGGGCGTGCCGGTCGGCCCGTATTCGAGGTTGATCACCGGATCGACCAGCACGAGATCGAGGATGTTGAGCTGGTGGCGCAGCAGCGGCAGCAGCGCGACCTTCGCCTCGATGCGCCGCAGCGTCGCGAGATTGGCGTTCCGGTAGCCGGGCGGATTGGCGATGGTGATGCCGGTGGCCGAGATCGTCGGCACCAGCGAGAGGCTCATCCGCAGCCGCCCGTCGATGCTGACGGGCCGGTGCAGCGCCCGTTCCGCCGCGGCGATCACCTGCGGCTTGTAGCTGTTGGGATCGAAGCTCGCGAGGAATAGGCCGATGACCGCGAGCGGTGCCAGAATGACGATCGCGACAACGATGACCGCGATGCGCCGGAAGGTCCGTCTTGCCTGCATGATCAACCCCTTACGCCAAAACCGCGATCGTTGCGAGGGCGGCGGCGCGGGATTGCGCTGAATTCAGAACCCGAACATGTGATCGAACGAAAACGCGCCGTGGCCGAGGCCGGCGCCGTCGTGCTTGCCGTGATAGCCGAACAGCCGGCAGGTCGCGTCGCGGATGATGACGTAGCCGCCGGCGGCGCGCGCCAGCACCTCGGCGCCGAAGATCCGCCAGGGCTCGACGATGGCCGAGCCGGAGCAGGCGATGGCGAGTTTCTGCTCCGCCAGCACGCGGCCCTCGGCGTCGTGCAGCATCAGCACGCTGGCCGAGTGCTGATGCCAGGCGGCGGAGGCGGGGTAGGTCAGCACGCAGAAGCTCGGCCGCGAAGCGGTGCCGAGATCGAGGAACAGCCGGGTCGAGAGGCCGGGCGGCGGGCCGGAATAGGATTGCGGCTCGCCCTTCCAGGTCATGATCGTGTTGAACACATGCGCGCCGAAGCTGGTTTCGGCGGCGTGCGACCCGTCCCGCGCCTCGTAGCGGAACAGCCCGTGCAGCCAGCCATCGGCCTCGCCGCCCTCGGTGAAGTCGTAGACCAGCTCGCCATGGCCGCCTTCCGGCAGCGCGCCCTCCGGCAGCACCTCGTCGAGATCGATCGCGCAGGCATGGTCGCGCGGGAGCGTGCCGGGCCGGTGCTCGGCGACCTTGCTGCCGTCGGGCGCGAAGATGTCGAGCCGGAGCGGCAGGTTCGCCTGGGTGTGCGCCATCGGCGTCGGCAGCGCGACGGAGCGGAACCGCTCCCGCGGCAGGATCGGGAAGGGGAGCAGAAAACCGCGGCCGAGCAGCGGCGAGAGGGTGCTTATCGCGGGATCGGGGCGGAGGTCGGCGCGCTCGACATTCATGTGGGCGATGCGGGTGCGCCCGGCGCGCAAAACCTCGTAACGCGGGCGGACGACGTGGCGGCCCGCGCGCAGCTCGATCTGCGCCGGCCAGCGCAGCCCGGGCAGCAGTTCGGCGACGTCGATGGCCCGCGTCGCGAAGGGGGCGATCGGCTCGGGCAGGGCCACGGGGGCCTCGGCGCCCATCCGGTCGAGGCTGATCGCGCCGGCGGGGATCGGCACGGCGTGGCTGTTCTGCACCCAGAGGATCACCGTCTCGTCCTCGCGCGGCGCGGGCAGGCCGGCGAAGCGCTCGGAGGGCCAGGCATTGGCGTCGTGCGTGCAGGACAGGCTCGCCCCGTTGCCGGCGGCATGGGTGTCGAGCGCGTATTTCACCACGTCGTGCCCGGCGACGCCGACGGCATGGATGAAGAGCTGCCCGGTGAACGGGCCGAGCCCGTGCGCGCGGCGCACCTCGGCGCTGTCGATGCGGACGGCGCCGGCATGGTCGGGCAGTTCGCGCTCGAACTCGGCGATCGCGGCGCCGGCGGCGTCGAACAGGCGGCACCACAGGCGCACGCCGGTCGCGCCATAGCCGTGCCAGTAATTCGCGGTGACGAGGCTGGTGGTCATCGCGTCGTCATCGCGGAAGAAGGCGAAATTGGTCGCGAAGTTCAGCGGGTCGAGATAGCGGCGGCGGTTGGTCAGCAGCCGGTCGGGCAGGCGCACCTCGTCGAGGGTGAGGATGTCGGCGCCGGGCAGCAGGGTGGCCAGCCGGTCGGCCAGGCGGCGGGCGTCGAAGGCGGCGATCAGCACGGTGGCCGGCGCCGTGGCGACCAGGTCGGTCAGCGGCCGGGCGGCGAACCCGCCGCGACTCTCGCCGATCGCCAGCGTGTCGTGAACATAGACGGCATCGACCGGAAACGCCGGCGCCAGGGCGCGCAGCGGCGCGAAAATGCGCTCGGGATCGTAGACCGCGACGGGGCCGGCGGCGGCGAGGCGGGCGGCGAGGCGCTCCAGCGCCGCGGCGGCCAGCGGGTGCGCCAGCGCCTTGTAGACCGCGTTGCCGCCGCGGACATTGTCGAACGTGTCGATCTCGAGCATCGAAGTCAGACTCCCAGCATCCGGCGCAGCTCGGCGGCGGCCATCGGCGTGTCGTTCAGCGCGGAAGCGGCCCAGGTCTGCAGCCGGCCGTCGAAGTTCCGGGCGCGGCCGCATGCCACCATGTCGTCCATGAAGGCGCCGATGCGGGTCGATTTGCCGGGCAGGCGGGCGAGCATCACCGGCGCGTCGGTCGCCGCCGCCTCGGAGACCATCGAGACGGAATCGCCGGTCACCACGATCGCGTCGGCGACGGCGAGCATGCCGAAATAGGGGTTCTCGCCCTGCATGTCCCAGATCCAGGCGCCGCGCGGGCGCAGCGCCTCCTCGAGGATGGCGCGGGCGGCGGGCTCGGTGCGGCGCGAGGGGGTGAGCATCAGCCCGACGCGGTCGCGGTCCATCATCCGGGCGAGCTGCTCGGCGAGGGTGCGCGCCGCCGCGGTGTCGAGCCGGTAGCGGCCGTTGGAGCCGCCCACCAGCACGGCGACGAGCGGGCGCGGCAGCGAGGCGAAATGCGGCGCCCACAGCGCGCGTTCGAGGGCGAGGCGCTCGGGGGTGACCCGGTGCAGCGCCGTGCGGGTGACGATGACGTTCGGGCCGGTCAGCCCGTCGTGTTTCGCGACCACCACGGCGTCGAACCGGCCGGTATCCATGCGCGGGTGCTGGATGATCACGGCCGGCAGGTCCGGCCGGCGCAGCGTCGCCAGCACGCGGGCGGCGGCGCCGCCGGCGCCGAGCATCAGGTCGCCCTCCGGCGGGGCGAGCGCCGCCTCGTCGATCGCGCAGCGCGGATCGGGCCAGAGCATCGGCGAGAACAGGGTCCACGGCCGCTTCGGCGCGATGACCCGGAAATCGGTCCGGAATCCGGCCGCCTCCGCGAGGCCCAGGGCCTGGGAGCGGAGACCGGCGAGGTCGGTGCACAGGACGCGGGCGGTGACCGGTGGGGCCTGTCCGTCGGCGATGGCATGGGTTGCGGCCATGAGAGTCGGCGCGGCTTGCATCGCGGCGTTTTCGTGCCAGCGGGACATTTCGTCAACACATGTCGCACGGTTGCAGGTTTTTCATCTCTGGGTAGAGTGGGCCCATGGCAAGTTCGCGCCGAGCAAAAGGCTGCCACGATCGCGCCGGACCGGCGGCGCCGCCGTGATGAGCGCGGCCGGGAGCGACGCGGCATCGCTGCCGCGCTTCGAGGTGCGGCTGGCGGCGCCCGATCTCGCGCCCTGGCTGCCGGGCAATACCGGCATCGAAGGGTTCACCACCTTCGCCGCCCCGCGCTCCGGGCCGCATGTGATGGTGCTGGCGCTGATGCACGGCAACGAGATCGCCGGCGCCGCGGTGCTCGACGCCCTGCTGCGCGAGGAACCGCGCCCGGCCTGCGGGCGGCTCACGCTCGGCTTCGTCAACATCGCCGCCTATCGCCGCTTCGACCCCGAGAACCCGATCGCCTCGCGCTTCGTCGACGAGGATCTGAACCGGGTCTGGGACCCGGCGGCGCTGGAGGGGCCGCGCCGCTCCGCCGAGCTCGACCGCGCCCGCGCGATCTGGCCGCTGATCGCCGGGGCGGACTGGGTGATCGACCTGCATTCGATGCTCTGGCCCTCGGACCCGCTGGTGCTGTGCGGCCAGGGCGCGCGCAGCCGGGGGCTGGCCATGG
>JAJZFF010000052.1 GCA_021805485.1 Pseudomonadota bacterium | reverse complement strand
GCAACCAGGGGCGCATCGGGGTTCGCGTCGTCGAAAATCCGCAGCGTGCTCATCTCATCCGTCTCCGTTCGCATTCGCAGGACAGCAGGAACTCCAGGGCTTCAAGCCGCCAGAAACAGCGCTCGACATCCTCGCTCCAGGCGTAGATGCCGTGGCCACGCAGGACATACCCGATCGGCGGCGCCGCGAAGGCGGGCGCGATTGCCGCGGCAAGCCGACGCATGTCCTGGTCGTTATCGAAAACCGGCAGGACGATCCGGGTCTCGTGGGTCGCAATGCCCGGGAAAGCCTTCAGGATCTCGTAGCCTTCAAGAACGATCCCTGGGGAATTGTCCGCGAGGGTGAGAGCGGTTGCGGCGACCGAATGGCCATGCAGCACCGCCCCGGCCGCCGGGAGCCGCTCGTAAACCTGGCAATGCAGCTGGGTTTCGGCGCTGGGCCGGTCGCCGGCGCGAAGCGGCGTGCCGTCGAGCCGGACCTCGATGATGTCGGCGGCTTCGAGCCGTCCCTTGTGAACGCCACTGCGGGTGATCGCGATGCTGTCGGCGGTGCATCGTGCCGAGAGATTGCCGGCGGACGCGGGCACCCAACCCCTGGCATCCATCCGCGCCCCGATGGCGACCAGTTCACGCGCGCGGGACGCGAGGACATCGCCGGCTTCGGCCGGCCCGGCGGCCAGGGTCACCGTCATGCCTGTGCGGTTCCGGTCAGTGCCGCGCGGTATCGGCCGGCTCGGGGGCCTTTTCGGCCGCCGGCGCGGACGAGTCGGCGATCCGGTTCTGGACGTCAGGCTCGGACTTCGCGGCCGGGGCGGGCTTCGCCGAATCGGCGTCGCTCATGTTCTGCTTGAAGGCCTTGATGCCCTTGCCGAGCTCGCCCATCAGGTTGCCGACGCGCGACCCGCCGAACAGGAGCGCGATGACGGCGATGACGATCAGCCAGTGAACGGGCGAATCGAATCCCATGTCCCGCGCCTCAGACCTTGCCCTGCCCGGCCTTCTGGCCGGCATTGGCCTCCGGCGCGCGGGTCTGCTGCTCCAGCATCGAGGCATCCTTCGCCGGCTGGTCATCGGCGATGTTGTTCTTGAACGCCTTCATGCCCTTGCCGAGCTCACCCATCAGGTTGCCGACCCGGCCCGTTCCGAACAGGAGCAGCACGACCGCCAGGACGATCAGCCAGTGCCAGATGCTCAAACCACCCATAATCCGTATCCTTCCTCGCTATGGCGATCCCCGCCAAGGGACTGGTTCCATCGGATCAGAACGATCAATGGCGGACGACAGATCGGTGGAGATCTCTCGCCCGGAGCTATCGGTACCCGTCCAGTTTATGAATACTCCAAACGCCCTGCCGCGCCAATGGCCGCGAAGTCACCGATTCGTGGTCAGTCGAGCAGATACGAAAAGCGGAGCCGGCTTGCGCCGGCTCCGCTGACAGGGCCAAGGATGTCGATCGTCAGGCCTTGGCGCCGATCGGCAGGATTTCCTTGCCATGCGCGCCATTGATGATGCCTGCCGCACCGAGATAGAAGGCGAGTACCGCGGTGACGAGGCCCAGATAGCCGCCGAACTCGCCCAGCGCCGCCGCACCGAGCAGGTCGTTCAGCGCGAGCAGGATGAAGGTCGCGGTCAAAAAGCCGAAGATCAGCTGCAGGGCCTTGTTCAGCGCGAAAGTGCCGATGAACATCACGAAGCTGAAGGCGCCCCAGACCAGCAGGTACCAGCCGACCATCACCCCCGGCACGCCCTTGGCGAAGATTTCGACGAACAGCGCGAAGGACCACCAGAAAGCCCCGTACGAGCAGAACGCCACGAAGCCGAAGGTATTGCCCACTTTCATCTCGCCGAGGCCGGCCACGAACTGGGCCGAGCCGCCAAAGGCGAAGGCCATGGCGAGGACCATGCCAAGACCGGCTCCGGGGAGAAGCCCGGCATTGATCATCGACAATAGCCATGTGGTAAGCGCAAAACCGAACAGGCCCAGAGGCGCCGGGTTGAAGGTGTTCATGTCATCTCCCTAAAAATTATTGCACTCGCCGTCATTGAGCGGATGCATGCATCATCGTGCATAGCTCCCCCAAGCCGATTAACAGCTTTTCACGAGCGCGTAAACGAAACGTGCCCGCGATGTAACGGGATATGACGGATCAGATCAGTTGCTGCCGCCGAAGCCGAGGAACCCGGCACTCGGATCCGGCCGGCCAGGATCCCCGGAAATGGTCAGGGGCCTGACGGCGGGCTTTGCTTCAACCTTGTGAAAAGGCGGAGATTTCGCATGCGCCGAACCTTTGCTCGTCGTCGGCGGGACTGCGGCCACCGGCGCGGAGGCGACGGAAACGCTCATCGGATGCTCCTCGGCCCGCGCCGAGAGCAGCATGAAGGTGATGCGGTTTCGATTCAGCTCAACCGAAAGTTCGATCGGCGTTTCGCCGAGGGCGTTGCGGGCATCGAGATTGGCGCCACGGCTGACCGCTGCGCGGGCCTGCGCATAGTCGCCATGGTTGATCGCCTTGAACAGCAGCGTGGTCGGGTCGCCGCCGGTATCGGTCACCGGGCCGGCGGAAACATTACCCGCTGCCGATGCGCCCGGAAGAGCCGGCGGCGCGATCGATTGGGATTCATGGCGGGGCTGAGGGACGCCGCCGATCGGACCGAGACCGCCGGCAAGGCCGCCACCGGCCATCTGCGCCTTGGCAGGCGCGGCGAAACCAAGCCCTGCCAGCAGAACGGCAAGTGCGGCTAGATGAAGCTGAGAACGATAGGTCATGGCGGGCGTGGTTCCCTCGCGGTCAGGCCGACGGTCTAGCCGATCATCGGTTGAGAAACCAGAAGCCGGCGTTCAGATAGGTCGCATACAGACACCAGGCGAGATAGGGCACCATCAATGCGGCGGCAATTCGGCTGACCGGACGAAAGACGGCAATGGTCATGACGATCAGGCCGTCGAGCACGAGTATTACGAAAAACGAGATATCCGGCCGATGAAGGGCGAAAAAGACGGGCGACCAGAGCGCGTTGGCGGCAAGCTGCCAGCCCCAGAGACGTAGTGCGCGACGCTGGCGGGTCAGGATGTCCGGGCCACGCCAGATCAGCCAGGCGGCGACCGCCATGGCGATGTAGAGCAGCGTCCATACCGGGCCGAACACCCAATCGGGTGGCGTGCCCGGGGGATGCGGCAGGACATCGTACCAGCTGTGCACATTGGGCACTGTGGCCGTGCCGCCGACCGCACCAACCAGAAGCGCCAGCGCGAGAAACCCCAGCAGCGCCAGGATCTGGGCGCCGGAGGTACGGTGCTGTTCGGGGCGTTCGGGCAGGCGGAAGACACGCACTCCTTTCCGATGAAAGTTTAGGTAAATCCCGGCCGGGTGAAAAGGGACCCGATCGAGATTTCCGGCCGGCTACGTATGCTTAACGGTCTTGCGAGAGCGGCGCCCGAGCCTCGGCAAGGATGGCCAATGCTGCGGCGCCACCGGCGCGCGACGCGGCCTCAAGCGCGCGATAGGCCGCCAGAACGGCGTCACCAAGCTCCGTGAGCTGGGCTCCGCCGCCCGCCACCCCCCCCTTTGCTGCGAGGATCAACGGGGCATGGAAGGTGGAGTTCATCGACTCGGCCAGTTGCCAGGCACGCTTGTAGCTCATCCCCATGCGCCGTCCGGCGGCGGCGATCGACCCGGTTTCCCGGATGAAGGCGAGAAGGTCCGCCCTACCGGGGCCGAGGAGAAGATCCTCACCCTGCACCACCCGGATGCGGAGTGTGAGCGGTTCGGTCTTTCCGTGCGTCTGCATCGCCCGACTTCACCACGAAAACTGCCGCGTGCCGATATGGCGGATTGACGATATCGCTTAATGAACATATCGATAGTCCGAATTCTGGAATTACGTCCCCGAAGGAAGCAGCACATGGCGATTTCCCGACGCGCATTCACCCGGCTCGCGGGCGCGGCCGCGCTGGCGCCGGTCACCGGCCGCGCCGCGGGGCGCGCGGCAACCATCGCCTATGCGGGTTCGATGGGGCTGCTGATGGACCGGGCGCTCGGGCCCGCCTTCACGGCTGAGACCAGCGAGCGGTTTCACGGCATCGGGCGGGGCGCGTTCGGCCTCGCCCACCTCATCGCCGCGAAGACGCTGCAGGCTGACGCCTTCATTTCGATCACGAGCGGGCCGATCGAGGTGCTGCAAAAGGCCGGGCTGGTCGGGCATGCGGTGCCGGTGGCGAGCACGGCGATGGTGCTGGCCTGGTCGCCCCACTCGCGCTTCCGCAAGGATTTCGAGGCGGCCGATGCCGGAGCGCACTGGTTCGACATCCTCGAAAAGCCCGGCCTGCGCTTCGGCCGCACCGACCCGCGCACCGACCCGCAGGGCCGCAACGTGCTGTTCACCTTCGATCTCGCCCAGCGCTACTATCACAAGCCGGACCTGATCCGGCGCGTGCTCGGCAGGCCGGTGAACCCCGCGCAGATCTTCCCCGAACCATCGCTTCTCTCGCGAATCGACAGCGGCGCGGTGGATGCCACGATCGGCTACGAAAGCGGCGTGAAGTCGCTCAAGCTGCCGTTCCTCGCACTGCCCCGGCAGATCAACCTCAGCGATCCGGCGATGGTGGCGGACTGGTATTCCCGCGCCGCGATCTCGCTGACGGTAAAGGGCCGCAGGCAGACCTTGCACACGCAGCCACTCGTCTTCTATGCGTGCGTGCCGCGCAACGCCCGGAACCCGGAGGCGGGACGGGCCTTCGTTTCACTGCTGCAAAGCCGCAAGGGACAGGAACTGTTCGCACGATACGGCTACAACCCGCCGCTGGGCGGGCCGGTCTGACCGGAGCACGCCTCGGGGCCCTGCTGCGCGGCTTGGTGCTGCTGCTGCTCGCTTGCCCCTTCGCTGGTCTGTTCATCATGACCGACTGGCGCAAATTCGCCCTGTCCAGCGCGGATGGCAGATCGGTGGCGATTTCGCTGGCCTACGGGCTGGCGGCCCTGGCCGTGATTGCGGTGCTGGGAACGCCACTCGCCTACTGGCTGGCAACCGGCAAGGGACGGATGCGCGACGGGGCGCAAGTCTTCCTGCTGCTGCCGCTGCTTACCCCGCCGCTCGCGCTCGGCATCCTGCTCGCCGCATTCTACGGCCCGATCGGCCCGGTCGGCATCCTACTCGAACGGTTCGGCGGGATCATCACCAACAATCCGCCGGCGCTGCTGATCGCGGGGATCTATGCCGGCCTGCCGACCTATGTGGTCGCGGCACGCGGCGCGTTCGCCGAGATACCCGCCGAACTGGCCGAATCTGCGCTGACCCTCGGCGTCTCCCGCCGGCAGATCTTCCGCCACATCACCCTGCCGATGGCGCGCGACGGGCTCGGCGCCGCCCTCGCGCTGGCCTGGGTGCGCGGGGTGGGCGAACTCGGCATCGTGCTGATCTTCGCCTACTTCCCGCAGGGCATGCCGGTGCGCCTGTGGGTGGATCTTGAAGACGGCGGGCTTTCGGCCACATTCCCGTTGCTCTGGCTGTTCCTGCTCGCCGCCCTGCCGTTCCCGCTCTGGCTACTGCGGCGGGGCTCGAAACGCTGAGGATGATGCCGATGAAACGGCCGGTTTCTTTCGCACTGGCGCTGATGGCCCTGGCCGGAACGGCGCGCGCCAGCGGATTTTCCCTGCGATCGGGCGCGTTTCGCGATGGCGGAACCATCGCGGCCGCCCAGGTCTTCAACCGCTTCGGCTGCACTGGCGACGATGTCAGCCCCGCCCTCGCCTGGAGCGGCGCGCCAGCGGGCACGCGGAGCTACGCCGTCACGCTGTTCGATTCCGATGCCCGGCAGGGCAAAGGCTACTGGCACTGGATCGTGGCGGATATTCCGGCGCGCGTCACTTCATTGCCGGCGGGTTCCGGGAGCCGGGGCGGCGCGCTGCCGCGCGGCACGGTTCAGGGCATCGGCAGCGGCAACATTCATGGCTACCAGGGGCCCTGCCCGCCGGTCGGCGATCCGCCGCATCACTATCATCTGACAGTCTACGCGCTGCGGGTTAACCGGCTGCCGGCGGCGGCCCTGGCGTCGTATGGCGCGCTCCGCCGGGCGCTGGCGCGGGACGCGCTGGCCAGCGCCACGATAACGGGGCTTTATGGCCGCCCGGCCAGGTGACCGGGCGGCAGCGAGCCGATCAGAACGCGGCGTCCTCGAATTCCATCATGGTCGCAGCGCCCGACCGGATCGCGGCGAGCAGCGCGCCGGTCTGCGGCAGGAGGCGTTCCATGAAGAATTTCGCGGTCTGCACCTTGGCGCGGTAGAACTGCGCGGCCTCGCCGTCCTCCCCGGCCTTGGGGGCAGCCACCGCGACCATGCGGGCCCAGACGAAGGCGAGTGACGCGAGGCCGAACAGGCGGAGATAGTCGACCGACGCCGCCCCCACCTCGTCGCGATTGGTCATCGCACCTTCCATGATGAGGCCAGTCGCTTCCTGCACATGCTCCAGCGCCTGCGACAGCGCGGGCAGGAACTCGGCGAGGGCGTCGTTATCCTGATGCGCGTCGATGAATTCGAGGACCGGATCGAGGAAGCGGGTCAGCAGTCTCCCGCCATCCTGCGGCAGCTTGCGGCCGACGAGGTCGAGCGCCTGGATGCCGTTGGTCCCCTCGTAGAGCATCGCGATCCGCGCATCGCGCACATACTGCTCGATGCCGTGATCGCGGATATAGCCATGGCCGCCATAGGTCTGCACCGCGAGCGAGGCGATCTCGAAACCGAGATCGGTGAACATCGCCTTGACCACCGGCGTCATCAGCGAGGCGAAATCGTCGGCCGCCTGCTTCGCATCACCGTCATCAGACTTCTCGAGGATTTCCAGCTCGCGCGCGACCCAGCCGGCCAGCGCCCGGCAGCCCTCGATATAGGCGCGGCTGGTCAGCAGCATCCGCCGCACATCGGGGTGGACGAGGATCGGGTCCGCCTGCTTCTCCGGCGCCTTGGTGCCGGTGAGCGAGCGGCCCTGGATGCGCTCGCGCGCATAGGCCACGGCGTTCTGATAAGCGACCTCGGCGATGCCGAGCCCCTGGATGCCGACGGAGAGACGCTCGGTGTTCATCATCTTGAACATCGCGGCGAGGCCCTTGTTCGGCTCGCCGACGAGCCAGCCGGTCGCGCCGTCGAAGCTCATCGCACAGGTGGCGGAGCCGTTCAGCCCCATCTTGTGCTCGATCGCGGTGCACTGCATGCCGTTGCGCGGGCCCAGCGTGCCATCCTCGCGCGGCAGGAACTTGGGCACCAGGAACATCGAGATGCCCTTCACTCCGGCCGGCGCGTCCGGCAGGCGGGCGAGGACGAGATGGACGATGTTTTCCGCAAGATCGTGCTCGCCGGCACTGATGAAGATCTTGTTGCCGGTGATGCTGTAGGTGCCGTCATCGTTCGGCACCGCCTTGGTGCGGAGCATGCCGAGATCGGTGCCGCAATGCGGCTCGGTCAGGCACATCGTGCCGGTCCACTTGCCGGAGACGATGTTGGGAAGCCAGGCCTTCTTCTGCTCTTCCGACCCCGAGTGCTTCAGCGCGACATAGGCGCCGTGGCTCAGCCCGGGGTAGAGGCCGAACGCGACATTGGCGGAGCAGAACATCTCCTCGACCATCATCGCCGCGGTCAGCGGCATGCCCTGCCCGCCATAATCCGGGTCAGCGGAAATCGAGGTCCAGCCGCCCTCGCAGAAAGTGCGGTAGGCCTCGCGATAGCCGGTCGGCGTGCGGACGACGCCGTTTTCATAGGTGCAGCCCTCGCGGTCGCCCACCTGATTGAGCGGGAACAGCACCTCCTCGCTGATCTTCGCGGCTTCCTCCAGCACGCTGTCGATCAGTTCGGGGGTGAAGTCGGCATTGCCGGGAAGCTCGGCGATGGCGGTGCTGTCATAGAGCTCGTGCAGGACGAAGCGCATGTCCTTGAGCGGCGCCTTGTAGACGGGCATGTCGTATCTCCCTTGTCTCGGTTCAGTTGCGCAGGGGTTTGCCGGTATCCAGGATATGCTTGATCCGCGCCTGGCTTTCCTTGGTACGGAACAGGGCCATGAAGGCCTCGCGTTCGAGGTCCTTCACCGCGGCGACCGGCACCGGATCGGTCATGTCGGTATCGCCGCCGGTGAGCACGCGGGCAAGGTGGGACGATACCGTCACGTCATGCGGGGTGGCGACTCCCTTCTTGCGGAATTCGTCCACCGCCATGCCGAGGGCGACGCGGCCGGAAGCGCCCGGCAGTTGAAGCGTTTCCGGCTCGGCGGGCGCATATCCCGCCACCATGGCGAGCGCCCGGGCCTTGGCGTCGGCCAGCACGCGCTCGCGGTTCATGGTGATGCCATCGCCGGGGCGGAGGAATTTCAGCTCCTTCGCCTCGGCGGCCGAGGTCGCGACCTTTGCCGTGGAAATCATCTCGAAGACCTTCGAGACGGCGGGCATCGGGCCGCGTGGCGCATCCTTCGCGCCCTGCCAGCGCGCCAGCATCGTGGCACAGCCACCCCAGCCCGGCACAAGGCCAACGCCGACCTCGACAAGCCCCATATAGGTCTCGGCATGGGCCTGAACGGCGTCGCAATGCAGCAGGATCTCGCAGCCGCCGCCCAGCGCCCGGCCGGCCGGAGCGCCCACCACCGGGAACGGCGCCTCGCGTAGCGCCTGCAACGCCTTCTGCCCCTCCTTCACCGTGCCCTCGATCTTGCCCCACATGCGCAGATTAGCGGCGAACATGGCGAGGCCGAGATTGGCGCCGACCGAGAAATTCTCCTTGCCCGGCCCGGCGCGCAGGTTCTCGCTGTAGATCACCATCGCCTTGTAGGATTTCTGCACGAGCGCGATGGCCTTGCCGAGAAGAGCGAGAATGTCGCCATCGATCGAGTTCATGATCGAATGGAACTCGACGCAGAGCACGCCGTCGCCGATGTCCCAGACCGAGGCGGACTTGTTCGAGAGCACCGGCTTGCGACCGCGCTTCGCATCCTCAAGCAGCAGCACGCCGGGCGCACGTTCGACGGCCCGGTAGCCGCCATCGGGCATGAAGCGGAGCAGCGTGGCGCCGTCCTCGCGGTAGAACGCGCCCTTGCCGAGTTTGGCGAGCAGCGGCGGGATCGGCTCGTCCAGTTCCACGAGATGCGACGAAACCCAGTCGGCCCCGAGCCGGTCGATCAGTTCGAACGGGCCGTATTTCCACGTGTAGCCGAGCCGCATCGCGGCATCGACGGCGGCGATGTCG
>JAJZFF010000113.1 GCA_021805485.1 Pseudomonadota bacterium | reverse complement strand
GTGGGATGCCTTCAACGGCTACCACATGGGCACCACCGCCGAGAACGTCGCCCGGTCCTATCAGATCACCCGCGAGGAGCAGGACGCCCTCGCCCTCGCCTCGCAGCAGAAGGCCTCGGCGGCGCAAAAATCCGGCCGCTTCCGCGACGAGATCGCGCCGGTGACGATCGTCACACGCAAGGGCGAGGTCGTGATCGCCGATGACGAATACATCCGCCATGACGCCTCGGCCGAGAGCATGGCGAAGCTCAAGCCCGCCTTCTCGAAGGACGGCACCGTGACCGCCGGCAACGCCTCCGGCATCAATGACGGCGCCGCCGCCCTCGTCGTCATGTCGGCGAAGGAAGCGGCGAAGCGCGGCCTGACGCCGCTGGCCCGCATCGCCAGCTTCGCCACCGCCGGCGTCGATCCCGCGGTGATGGGCACCGGGCCGATCCCCTCCTCGCAGAAGGCGCTCGCCCGCGCCGGCTGGTCGGTCGCCGATCTCGACCTGATCGAGGCGAACGAGGCCTTCGCGGCACAGGCCTGCGCGGTGAACAAGGGCCTCAATCTCGACCCGGCGAAGGTCAACGTGAACGGCGGCGCCATCGCCATCGGCCACCCGATCGGCGCCTCTGGCGCGCGGGTACTCACCACGCTCCTGTTCGAGATGCAGAAGCGCGACGCCCGCAAGGGGCTCGCCACGCTGTGCATCGGCGGCGGCATGGGCGTGGCCATGTGCGTCGAACGCTGAAACACCAGGGAGGAAACCAACCGGATGCGTAAGGTCTATTCCGGCGCCGTCGAGGCGCTCGCCGGTCTGCTGCGCGACGACATGACCATCCTCGCCGGCGGCTTCGGCCTGTGCGGCGTGCCGATGGCGCTGATCGAGGCGATCCGCGAAAGCGGCGTGCGCAACCTGACCATCGTCTCCAACAATGCCGGGATCGACGGGGTCGGTCTCGGCATCCTGCTCGACACGCGGCAGGTGAAGAAGATGATCTCCTCCTATGTCGGCGAGAACGCCACCTTCGCCCGGCAGTATCTCGCCGGCGAGCTGGACATACAGTTCACCCCGCAGGGCACGCTGGCCGAGCGCATCCGCGCCGGCGGCGCCGGCATCCCGGCCTTCTTCACCGCCACCGGCTATGGCACCCAGGTTGCCGAAGGCAAGGAAACCCGCGAGTTCGACGGCCGGCACTACGTGATGGAACGCGGCATTTTCGGCGATCTCGCCGTGGTCCATGCCTGGAAGGGCGATACCGAGGGCAATCTCGTCTACCGGAAGACGGCGCGGAACTTCAATCCGATCTGCGCTGCCGCCGCGAAAGTGACGGTCGCCGAGGTCGAGGAACTCGTCGAACCCGGCACGATCGACCCCGACCACATCGTCACCCCCGGCATCTACGTCAAACGCATCGTCAAGCTCGCGCACGTCGAGAAGCACATCGAGAAACGCACCGTCCGCGAGCGGGCCTGAGGAGGGAAACATGCCCTGGACACGCGATCAGATGGCGGCCCGCGCCGCCCGTGAACTGAAGGACGGCTTCTACGTCAATCTCGGCATCGGCATCCCGACGCTGGTGGCGAACCACATTCCCGAGGGCATCTCCGTGCAGCTGCACTCGGAGAACGGCATGCTCGGCATCGGCCCCTTCCCCTACGAGGGCGAGGAGGACGCCGACCTGATCAACGCCGGCAAGCAGACCGTGACCGCATTGCCGACCACGAGCTATTTCGATTCTGCCCAGTCCTTCGCCATGGTGCGCGGCGGGCATATCGATATTTCGATCCTGGGCGCGCTGCAGGTGGCCGAGAACGGCGATCTCGCGAACTGGATGATCCCCGGCAAGATGGTGAAGGGCATGGGCGGGGCGATGGACCTCGTCGCCGGCGTGCCGCGCGTCGTCGTGCTGATGGAGCACACGGCGAAGGGCGAGCCCAAGATCCTGAAGAAATGCACTCTGCCGCTCACCGGCAAGGGTGTGGTCAGCATGATCGTCACCGACATGGCGGTGTTCGAGGTCGACCATGCACGATCCCCGTCGCTCGTCCTGGTCGACAAGCCCGACGATGTGACGATCGAGCAGATCCGCGACGCGACCGAAGCCGATTTCGTGGTGCACAGCACGATGCACCGTAACCCCGCCGCTGCGGAGATCGAGGAATGAGCACGAATACCGACCTTCATGCGCGGCGCGAGGCCGCCGTGGCCCGCGGTGTGGGCATCAGCCACCCGATGGCCTACACGGCCCGCGCCGAGAACGCCGAGCTGTGGGACGCGGACGGCAAGCGCTATATCGACTTCGCCGGCGGGATCGCGGTGCTCAACACGGGGCATCGCCATCCGAAGGTGATCGAGGCGGTGAAGGCGCAGCTCGACCGCTTTACCCATACCTGCTTCCAGGTCACGCCGTACGAGCCTTACGTGGCGCTCGCCGAACGGCTCAACGCGATCGCGCCGATCGAGGGGCCGGCCAAGACCGTGTTCCTGACCACCGGCGCCGAGGCGCTGGAAAACGCGATCAAGATCGCCCGCGCCGCCACCGGCCGCCCCGGCGTGATCACCTTCGCCGGCGGGTATCACGGCCGCACCCTGCTGACCATGGCGATGACCGGCAAGGTCATTCCCTACAAGAAGCGCTTCGCGCCGATGCCGGCCGAGATCTACCACGCGCCCTTCCCGTACGAGCCCTTCGGCGTCAGCGTGGCCGACAGTATCCGCGGCATCGACATGCTGTTCCGTGCCGATATCGAGCCCGAGCGCGTTGCCGCCATCGTGATCGAGCCTGTCCAGGGCGAGGGCGGGTTCATCCCGGCGCCGACCGAGCTGCTGGTGGCGCTGCGCGAGATCTGCGACCGCCACGGCATCCTGCTGATCGTCGACGAAGTGCAGACCGGTTTCGGCCGCACCGGGAAGATGTTCGGCATCGAGCATTCGGGCGTCAAGCCGGACCTGATGACGATCGCGAAATCCCTCGCCGGCGGCTTCCCGCTCTCCGGCGTGATCGGCCGCGCCGCGGTGATGGATGCGCCGGAGCCGGGCGGCCTCGGCGGCACCTATGCCGGCAATCCGCTCGCCTGTGCCGCCGCCCTCGCCGTGCTCGACGTCATCCGGGATGAAAACCTTGTGGAGCGCGCCAATGCGATCGGCGCCACGATGAAGAGCCGGCTGGAACGCATCGCCTCGCGCAACGATGTGGCGCCGATCACCGCGATCCGCGGTCCGGGGGCGATGATCGCCTTCGACATCGTCAGGCAGCGCGGCAGCTACGAGCCCGACCCCGACACTACGAAGCAGGTCATCGCGCGCGCCCGCGAACACGGGCTCATCGTGATTTCCTGCGGCGTCTATGGCAACGCCATCCGCCTGCTGGTGCCGCTGACGGTGAGCGACACGGTTCTGGGCGAGGGGATGGACGCGCTGGAAGCCGCCCTCGCCGGCTGAGCCGGCCTATCGGTAACACGGGCGCGGGTCGGCCTCGGCCACCCGCTCCCAGTGCGCGCGCAGCAGCGCGATCTTGTCGAACACCAGTGCGAGGTCCGCCATTTCGCGCGCAAGGCGCCGCTCGGTGGCAAGGCCGCGATGCGACGGCTCGCCGGAAATCAGCCGCGCCCCCGCCGAGACCCTGAGCCAGCCGACCTGCCCGCCCGCGCCGTCCGGCAGGGCGACGGGCTGGCCGATATGGCAGATCCGCGCCGCCACGCGCCGCTCGGCGGCGGTGTCGAACAGGGCGGCGCAATCCGCATTCAGCCAGTGATAAAGCCGCCGGGCCGCCGCCGGGTCGAGCAGGCGATCCGCCGCCCCCGGCGCGCGCACGGCGAAGGCAAAGACGCTGCGCAGCGTATCCCATCCTTCGCCCTCGCGTGCCGGATCGGGCACATCCTGCAGCACGAAGACATCATGACGGGCAACCGCCGCCTCGACTGCCTTGCGGAAGCGCAGGATCACCTCGGCCTTGCGCGCATCCGACACAGAGGCGAGCGCCCTGAATTCGGCGAGCGCCGCCCGCCAGCGCAACAGCAGACCATAATTGGCGCCCTCCGGAAGCCCCCGCGCCGCCTTTGCCGCGGGGGGCCATTCGCCCCGGCTGAAATAGGCCTCAAGCCCCGCGGACAGCCTGCCGCGCCCCAGCCGCCGGGCGATCGCCGGCGGAATCAGCGCGGCCCCCGCAAAGGGCGGGCCGGTGAGAAACTTCGAGCCGGTCACCTGCACGACGGCGTCAAGGCCGAGATAGGCGCGGATCCGCGCCGGGGCCATCCGCAGCTGACAAGCATCGACGACGATATCCAGACTGTCGCCGAAGCGGGCCCTCAGCCGCCGCAGCAACGCCATCGATGGTGCGAGCAGCCCGGTTTTGGACAGATCGAGCGCATGCAGTATCACGCGCCGGCCTGATGCCACGGCGGCCTCGACAGCTGCGACGATCTCCGCCTCGACCGCATCGCGATGACGCGGAGTGCCGCGTTCGTCCCGCAACGGAATCGAAACCAGTTCGGTATCCGGACGGAAGCCCTCGATGGGTGCCGCGCGCGAAACGTCATGCCCGTTTGCCGTATCGATCGCAAAATGCCGCCCGACCGCCGCCATCGGCACACCGCTTCCCGTCTCCTCGGGCGCGAGCAGGATGGTCGTGATGGGGCGCACCGCGTCCGGCAGATGGCTCAGCGCCAGCGCCAGCAATTCGCTATCGGTGCCGGAAGCCGCAAGCACGACGGCTCCGCCGCGCGGAAGGCCGAAATCGCGGCCGATCGTCCGCCTTACGGCTATGGCCTGACGCTCGATCGGGCGACGCGTACCCTCCAGCAGCATCGCGGCCGTGATCTTCAGCCGGAGGCGGTCCGCCGCTTCGTATCCCCGTTCGGAGACCGACGATGCGGTCGACGAGGCAAAGGTCACCGCCCAGGGGCGGGGCCGATGGCTGCAACCATAGCCGTTCAGATCGCTCTGGGGATCGCGCATCAGACGGATGTCGCCCCCCGTCTCCATGATCGACTCGGCGATCCCGATCACCGGCCATAGGGCGCGCAGCCTCGCGATGGCCGCCTCGTCCGCCACGGCCGCCCCGGCGCCGGCCACATAGTCCGCCAGACGGCGCGACACATCTGCCAAGCTGGCGGCACTGGGCGGCAGTTCCGCCGCCATCGTCGCTGCCCAGCCCATGCCGTCTGGCAGGGTCAGATGTTCGGCTTCCGCGAACTGGGCCGCGACGCGCGCAGCCGCAAGTCCGGCCAGAGGAAGCGGAACGCCCGCGCGCGCCAGGAGCATCCATTCGCCGGCCAGTCTCGCGGCAACGCGCGCAACGGCCGCCCCCGCGGCTTCATCGATCGTCGTTCGGCGGGCCGCGAAGTCGATCACGAGGTCCGACCGCGCCTCGCCAAGGCGACATTCCATTTCGCGAAGCATCCAGAACGCCACGTTCCGACGCAGTTCGGCACTCACCGGCATGTCTGCGCGGGTACCGGTGAGCCGGGCCGGCTCGGGCATGGGATCACTCATGAGAGGCTTATAGCCGTTCCCGGGCCGCTCGGCCAAACAGGTCAGGGATCATCGGCGCGGAACGCGTCGGGTATCGCGTGCACGTCATCCCCGACGAGCAGCACAACGTCGAAACGTGTCTCCGCTCGCCCCCAGTCCGGCTGGCCGGCGAGGACGATGGCCGCCGCGGCGACAAGACGCCGGCGCTGGCGCGGCGCAACCGATTCGATCGCGGACCGCAGAGCATTCCGTGCCTTTACCTCCACGAAGACGAGCGTTGTGCGGTCGGCCACCACGAGGTCGAGTTCGCCCGCCGCCGTGCGCAGCCTTTGCGCAAGCACAACAAAGCCTTGTGCGGCGTACCATCCGGCGACGCGCCTCTCGGCATCGCGCCCTCGATGCTCGGCCCGCCGACGGGCGGCTGCCCGTCTTTCAGATTCGTTTCTCACACCGATTGTCTCGACAAATTAATAAGAATACGGCATATGCAATTTTTCAGATGCCATAGCCATGACGATTCGGTCCGATGTCAGGATAATCGAGGTTCATGCCCAGAATTTAGTATGCCGATAATATTTTGCGTCCCGATCTATTTCTGATAGAAACGGATTGAAAATTAGGCTCCGCATTTGGAACGAATTCGTGTTTTAAAAGTGAGAACGGATGATGCATTTTAACGATATTGGTCAGCAACTCCGGGCCTACCGCATGGAATCCGGTCTCAAGGCCGAGGAAATTGCTGCCCGTCTCGGCGTATCCCGCGCGGCTCTCTACCGCTATGAGAAAGGCGAGGTCATCAAGCTCGACACCGTCAAGCGCCTCGCGGAGCTGCTCAAGATCTCGCCGCTGACCCTGCTCGGGATCGGCATCGAATATTACAGCCGTCCGATCGGCTACCTCGAAAGGCTGCGACAGATCGAGGAGACATCCGATCAAATCCTGCAATTTTTCGGGCCGGTCTGCTACCTGACGACCTCGGATGAATATGACTCGACCCTGACCCAGGTGTTCGAGGAAAACGCGGAATCGAGCGGACAGGATCGGGCCATGGCCCGCTCGGCGGCGGAACAGGTTCTGGGCGTGCTCTCGGTTCGCAAACGCATGTTCGTGGCGCGCCGCCCGTCGGTCATCGCGATTTTCACGACCACCGCGCTACGACGATTCATGGAGCAGGGCATCGCCAGCGCGCTGCCGCTTTCCGAAAAGCTGCGTCGGAAGTGCCGCGAAACCGCTCGCAGGGAAGTCGAACGCATGGTCGAACTGATGGAGAGCGAGCCGATCGGCCTGCAATTCGGCCTCATGTCCGGGGCCGAACCGAACGGCCCCTTTACGATTCTGCGCGCGCGCGAGCGCGCATCGCTGTCGATCAATCCCTTCTCGACCGACGCGCCGCCGGATGCTCAGACCGGCGTCGCCATGATTACGAGCGCGGAAGATGCCGTGATGACGCATCAGCGTATCGCCGAAGGCGCCTGGCGCGATGCCATCAAGGGCCGCGCCGCCGCCGCGGAGGTGCGACGGATGCTCGAGCCTGCCATGGCCTGACCCGACACGCCGGCGGGGAGACAAATCTTCGCCGGCGGGTTAATGCTCGGGCATGTCATCCCCACTGATCTCGACGGAAGCGCTCGCTGCAACGCTCGACGACCCGGCCCTGGTCGTTTTCGACGCGTCGTTTTACCTGCCGAACGAGCCACAGGATGCGCTGTCGCTGTTTGACGAGGCGCACCTGCCGGGCGCAGCCTTCTTCGATATCGAGCGCATTGCCGATACGACCTCGCACCTGCCCCATATGCTCCCGGATGAAGGAGGTTTTGCCTCTGCCGTCGAGGCGCTCGGGGTCGGCAATGACAGCCGGATCGTGGTCTATGACCAGCGAGGCCTGTTTTCGGCGGCTCGCGGCTGGTGGATGTTTCGCGTCTTTGGCCACGAGAACGTCTTCGTGCTCGACGGCGGATTACCGAAATGGCGCGCCGAGGGCCGCCCGCTCGAACAGGGCAAAGCCAACCTGCGACCACCTGGCCGCTTCATTGCCCGTTTCGATCCCTCCCGTGTGCGGGACCGCGCGGCGATTGAAGCCAATGTGGCGTGTCGAGCGGAAACCGTGCTCGATGCCCGGGCCGCCGGCCGCTACGCCGCCACAGTGCCGGAGCCGCGCGCCGGCATGCGCGGCGGCCACGTCCCCGGCGCCCGTTCGCTACCCTATTCCGAACTTCTGGGCGCTGACGCAACCATGCTCCCGCCGGATGCGTTGCGCGCCCGCTTCGCCGCCGCCGGCATCGACGATACCAGCCGCCCGGTCACGATGTGCGGCTCGGGCGTCACTGCCGCGGTTCTCACCCTCGGCCTGGCGCGCGCCGGCCTGCCGATGGGCGCGCTCTATGACGGCTCATGGGCCGAATGGGGCGCCCTGCCCGACACCCCGGTTGCCACCGGAGAGGATCCCGCATGACTGAAGATCGCTTCGAAACCCGCCTGTCCCTGGCCTCACGCCGGCCGGTCAAGTCGCACGGCTATGTGAATCCCAAGCTCGTCCGCGGCTCCACCGTGCTCTATCCCTCCTGTGCCGCGCGCCGCGAAATCGGCAAGCGCCGCCTCGAACAGGAGGAGATCTACGGTCTCTATGGCAGCGAAACCCATTTCGCGCTGGAAAACGTGGTCGCCGAAATCGAGGGCGGCACGCATTGCCAGATCGTCTCCTCGGGCCTTGCCGCCATCACCGTGCCGCTGCTCGCCTGGCTGAAGGCGGGCGACCACATGCTGGTGCCGGACTCCGTCTATGGCCCGACGCGCCGCTTCTGCGACAGTGTACTCGCCCGCTATGGCGTCGCCACCACCTATTACGATCCGCTGATCACCGAAGACCGGCTGGCGGCGCTGATGCGCCCGCAAACCACGGCCATCTTTTCCGAGAGCCCCGGCAGCCACACTTTCGAGGTGCAGGACGTGCCGATGCTCGCCCGCGTCGCCCACGCGCATGGCGCCAAGCTGTTCATGGACAATACCTGGGGCATCCGCACCTTCCAGCCCTTCCGCCACGGTGTCGACGTGTCGATCCAGGCGCTGACGAAATATGTCGGCGGCCATTCCGACATCGTGCTCGGCGCCATCACCGTCGCGACGGATGAGGACTGGGCCTGGCTGCGCGCCGGCGCGCTCGATCTCGGCCAGTACGCCTCGCCGGACGATTGCTGGCTGGCCCTGCGCGGCGCGCGCACCCTCACGGTCCGCCTCGCCGAGCAGGAACGCGCGGCCCTCGCCGTCGCCACCTGGCTCGCGGACCGGCCGGAAGTGCTGCGCGTGCTGCATCCCGCCCTGCCCTCCTGCCCCGGCCACGAATTCTGGAAGCGCGATTTCACCGGCGCCTGCGGCCTGTTCGGCGTGGTGTTCCAGCCCGAGCATGATTACGATGCCGTCTGCGCGATGGCCGACGCGCTGCGCCTGTTCGGCATCGGCGCGTCCTGGGGCGGCTATGAGAGCCTCGCCCTGCCGACCACCAACACCATCACCCGCACCGAAGGCACCGGCCGCTTCGGCGGCGAGATGCTGCGGCTGCAGATCGGCCTCGAACACACCGACGACCTGATCGCCGATCTCGAACAGGGCCTCGCCGTGCTGCGCGGCCAAGCCCGCACCACCTGCGCCTCGCCCCCCTGCATGGCCGGGGAATTGCAAGACGGCTTCAGCCCGGACGGCACGGCATGACCCACCCCGTCATCACCGCCGCCCGCTTCAACGAAGCCGGACTCATTCCCGCCATCGCGCAGCAGCACGATACCGGCGAGGTGCTGATGATGGC
>JAJZFF010000350.1 GCA_021805485.1 Pseudomonadota bacterium | reverse complement strand
CACGGCGCTGCGCGGTGTCAGCCTCGCCGTGCGCGCCGGCGAGATCGTGGGCATCGCCGGGGTTTCCGGCAACGGTCAGAGCGCCTTGGTGGAAGTGCTCGCCGGCCAGCGCCGCGCGCGCGCCGGGGCTGTGCGCATCCATGGCACGCCCTACCATGCGACGCGGCGTGAGATGCTGGCCCACCGGCTCGCGGTGCTGCCTGAGGAGCCGTTGCGCAACGCTGCCGTCGCCACCATGAGCGTCGCGGCGAACATGGCGCTGCGGCGATTCGATCAGCCGCCGATCGCGCACGGCATGTTCCTCCGAGCCGGGCCGATGCGCGCCGAGGCCGAAACGCTGATCGCGCGCTATCGCGTCAAGACCCCGTCCGCGGACGCGGCGATCGGCACGCTCTCGGGCGGGAACGTGCAACGCGCCGTGCTGGGACGCGAGCTTGGCCGCGAGGCGGATGTTCTGATCGCCGCAAATCCAGTCTTTGGGCTCGATTTCGCCGCGGTGGCGGACATCCACGCGCAGATCATCGCCGCGCGCAATCGCGGCACCGCGGTCTTGCTGGTGAGCGAGGATCTCGACGAGTTGCTGGAGCTGGCCGATCGCATCCTGGTGATGGCCGATGGCCGCGTGGTCTACGAGACGGACGCAGCGACCGCGGACCGCATGCTCATCGGCCAGCACATGGCCGGACACGCCTGATCCCGGACCCGGCTTCAGCCCGGCGCGCCCTTCATCGCCGCCGCGATCAGCGTCTGCACCCGCCCGGCATCGCCGACCGCCTCCGCGAGCAGCAGCGTGAGACGGGCAAGGAAGGCCGCGTCGGCCGTGCCGGCGGCGTTGATCGCCTGGCTGGCGGCGGCGAAGACGGCTTCCAGCCCCTCCTGGCCGAGCGCGCACGCCGCCGGCCCGCCGGCCTGCGGTGTCACCGGCGCGGGTGCGCGCGCCGCCCGCGCGGGAGCGCCGCTCCGCCGCCGACCGAGCGCCACATCCAGCGCAGCGCTCACCGAAGCTGGATCGGCCTCGGTGAAGCGCGCGGCGACATGCTCATCGGGGCGGATGAGATAGAGGGGAAAACGGTCCGCGGCGAAGCGGGCGGCGAGCGCGCCGTCCGGATCGGTGATCGGTCCGGCGCCGACCCACAGCACCGTCACGCCGATCCCGGCCAGCCTCTCGATCGCCTCGGCGTCCAGCCCATCGGCAAAGGCCAGCAGCGAAAACCCCTGCGCCGGCAGCGCGTCGTGCAGGAAACCGCCAGCGCGGAGCGGCAGGTTCGGCAGCGACGCACCCGGCGGCACGCCTTCGGCGCATGGCGTCGCATCGGCCAGCACTGCGGGCGAATCGTCATAGACATGCGCCGAGGATTGGCGCGGATTGATCAGCGAGCTCGCCCAGGCATGCTCGGCGGCGAGCACCAGCGCGGCATCGCGCATCAGGCGGAAGCCGGGCCCGGGCGGGGACATGAACCAGGTGCTCTTGGTCGCCTGTTCGAGGTTTTCCCGCGTCGCCCGGCGGCGCTCGTGGCTGTAGCTGTCGAGCAACGCCGCGGGCGCCCGGCCATGCGCCACCATGGCGAGCTTCCATCCGAGATTATGCGCGTCATCGATGCCGGAATTGAGCCCGCGGACGCCGAAGATCGGCACCAGATGGGCGGCGTCGCCGGCGAACAGCACGCGGCCGTGGCGGTAGGAGCCGAGTGACAGCGCCAGCGCCTTGTAGAGGCTCCGCCAGACGATGCGCCAGGGTGCGCGCACGCCCATCATGTCGAGCTGCGCCTGCAACCGGGCCCGCACATTCTCCTCCCGCTGCGCCTCTTCGGTGTCCTCCTCATCGCGCAGTTGGTAGTCGATGCGCCAGACATTGTCCGGCTGCACGTGCAGGATCACGGTCGAGCCGGGATTCGCCGGGGAATCGAACCAGACATGGCGCTCCACCGGCCAGTTCGCGCCCTCGACCTCGATGTCGGCGATGAGGTAGCGGCTTTCGTAGGCAGTGCCCTCGAGTTTCAGACCCATGAGTTCGCGCACGGTCGAGCGCCCGCCATCGGCGGCAACCACCCACTCGGCGCGCAGCGAATAGTCTCCCTCCGGGCCACTGACGGAGAGGTCCACCCCGTCCCCGTGCTGGCGCAGATCGATGAGCCGATGGTTCCAGCGGAGCTCGGCCGCCTCGCCGAGCGCGCTCAGCGTGTCGAGCAGGAACTGCTCGGTGTAGCATTGCTGGAGATTGACGAAGGGCGCGTGCCGGTCGCCGGGCCCAAACGGCATATCGAGCCGAAACACGAGCCGATCGCGGTGGAAGGTTCGCCCGCGCGACCATGGCAGCGCCTTCGCGGCGAAGGCCGGGCCGGCACCGATGCGGTCGAGGATCTCCAGGCTGCGGCGGGAGATGCAGGTCGCCCGGCTGCTCCAGACGATCCCCGGCTTGGCATCGAGCACCAGCGGCCGCAGCCCGGCACGCGCCAGCTCGATGGCGGCGATCAGCCCGACCGGCCCAGCACCGACCACGACGGCGCGGGCACTCGCCTCAGGACGCACGGCGCGGCTCGGACATGCTGACTTCCTCTCCTCCGTCGACCCCACGCCGGGCGGCCGGGGCTGCGCAAGGCTACATGAGCCGCATGGGCCGCGCGAGGCGGCTTCTGGGCTTGCGGCGGTCAGCCGATGGCGGAAGGGTCGGGATGGCCCTTGAGAGGATCGTCCAACGAGCAGCTTAACGGCGCATCGTACGCAACGTCCGCCCTACGGCCGCGAGGCCAGCGCCGCGATCGCGGGCGCGGATCGTGCGACCCAGCCAAAGATGCCGCCCTGCGCGGCGATCATGCGCAGGGCGGCGGCGTGGAAATCCGGAAAATAGGAGCCGACGCAGTCGGACAGCACGAGGCACTCGAAGCCGCGATCATTCGCCTCGCGGACCGTGGTGTGGACGCAGACCTCGGTGGTGACGCCACACACCAGGAGCGAGCGGATGGCGCGGTTGGCGAGGATGGCGGCGAGGTCGGTGGCGTGGAAGGCGCCTTTGCCGGGCTTGTCGATCACCGGCTCGGCGGGCAGCGGCGCGAGTTCGGGAATGATGGCGTGGCCGGGTTCGCCGCGCACCAGGATCCGGCCCATCGGGCCGCGGTCGCCGATGCCGGCGGCGAGGCGCCCGCGCGCGCGCTTGGAAGGCGGCAGGTCCGCGAGGTCCGGCCGATGCCCCTCGCGCGTATGGATCACCAGGAGCCCCGCCCGCCGCGCCGCCTCCAGCACCGCGCGCGTCGGCGCGATGGTCCGGCGCAGCAGCGCGACATCGTTGCCGAGCGCGGCGCCGAAGCCGCCTGGTTCGAGGAAATCGCGCTGCATGTCGATGATGACGAGCGCGGTGTGCGCCGGATCGAAGGCGAATTCATAGGGGTCGGCTGCGATCACGGCCATGGCTTCGCTCCGGCTGCTGTGCGTGCCAAGCTACGCAATCCGCGTGCCAGGAGATGCCGAACGATGCCAGTCGAGGACCCCGTCGCCGCCGTCGCCGCGTCGATCGCAGCCGATCACGCCTATGCCGACCCGGCGCTGTGGATCAGCCGGGTGCCCGATGAGGCGCTGCTCGCCCGTGCCCACACGCTCGCCGCCGAGGGTCCGCGCGGGCGCGCCCTGTGGGGCGTGCCGGTGGCGGTGAAGGACAATATCGATGCCGCCGGCCTGCCAACGACCGCGGGATGCCCGCGCTACGCCTATGTTCCGGCCGAGGATTCACCCGCGGTGGCGCGGCTCCTGGCGGCCGGTGCCATCATCATGGGCAAGACCAACCTCGACCAGTTTGCCACCGGCCTGGTCGGCGTCCGCAGTCCTTACGGGGTGCCGCGCAACGGATTCAGCGCCGCGCACGTGCCGGGCGGTTCCTCCTCGGGCTCAGCGGTGGCGGTGGCGGCGGGGATCGTGCCGCTCGCGCTCGGCACGGATACCGCCGGGTCCGGGCGGGTACCGGCGGCGTTCGGCAACATCGTCGGGCTGAAGCCGACCATCGGCAGCGTCTCGGCGCGCGGCGTCGTGCCGGCCTGCCGGTCGGTGGACACGATCTCGGTGTTCGCCGCCAGCGTCGACGAGGCGCTGGCCGCGCTGCGGGTCGTCGCGGTGCATGATCCCGAGGATGCCTACGCGCGGGCGGCGCCGTTCGCGCATCTGCGCCGGGCGGCGACACCGCCAAGCGGGCGGATCGGCATCGCCGATATCACGGCCCTGGTCGCCTCGGACATGGCGCGCGCCTACGAGGCCGCCGCGACGCGCTGCGGTGCGACGGTGACGGTCGACATCGGCCGCTTCCTCGAAATTGCGCGGCTGCTCTATGACGGGCCGTGGGTCGCGGAGCGCAGCGCGGCGCTGCGCGGCGTGATCGAGACGCGACCGGAAATCCTGCACCCAACGACGCGCGCGATCCTCGAAGACGGCATGAGCCGGCGCACTGTCGACGCGTTCGACGCCTTCCATCGCCTGGCCCAGGCGCGAGCCGAGGCACGGCGCCTGTTCGCCGGGATCGACGCGCTGCTGCTGCCAACCGCGCCCTTCTGCCCGACCCTGGCGGAACTAAACGCCGACCCGATCGGGCCGAACGCCCGGCTCGGCACCTTCACGAATTTCGTCAATCTCTGCGACCTCGCGGCCATCGCCGTTCCCGCCGGGTTCGGCGCCGACGGGCTGCCCGTCGGCGTCACGGTGATCGGTCCCGCCTGGTCGGAAGGCCGGCTCGCCGCCATCGCCGACGCCCTACACCGCGGCGCAGTTTCGACCGCCGGCGCGACCGGCCGAGCCTTGCCTCCGCCCGCCGCGCCGGATGCGCTGGCGGCAGAGGAGACAGCGCTGTTCTGCGTCGGGGCGCATATGTCCGGTCTGGCGCTGAACGGCCAGATCACCGGGCTCGGCGGCCGGTTCCTGCGCGCCGCGCGCACCGTGCCCGAATACCGCTTCCATGCCATCGGCGACCGGCCGGGACTGGTCCGGGGCGGGACGGCTTCCATCGGCGGCGAGGTCTGGGCGCTGCCGACGGCGGCGATCGGCGCGCTGCTGGCACGTGTACCGGCTCCGCTGGGCTTCGGCACGGTACGACTGGAGGACGGACCATGCCTGGGCTTTCTCGCGGAAGCCGCCGGCGTCGAAGGGGCAACCGAGATCAGCGCCCTGGGGGATTGGCGCACCTGGCTGGCGGCCCAACGTCGCTGATTTGATAAATGTCTTTACAATGAGATTTTGCGGCGATAAACAGGCCGGAGTTAACGGTTTGTTTACCAATGCGCATCACCATCCTCCGCATGATCGCAAGCAATTCCGTGGCGGGCTTCGCCACCAACCCGGCCGCGCTCGGCATTGGCCAAGCCGGCGCAGTGCGGCCAGTGCGGGACGTGCAACCGACGGGGCGCAACGCCTCGGCGCCCAAGCAAACCGCGCCATCGACGCTATCGCCGTCACTGCTGCAACCGGGCAGCAATCTGCCGCGCGGATCGCTGCTCGACATCACCGCCTGATCCGGTCGCGCGGCAGACGCTGCGAGCGGGTGGCACGATGCGACCGTTCGAATAAACTCGCCGCGCACCGCCAAACGAGATCTTGATTGGCGGCCGGAACGGTCACAGCTTGTGCCCATGTCCGGATGGCTCCGCATTGACCGTACGAGCGAAGCATGCGAGCGCCGTGAACGCACCTTCTTGGAGCGGCTTTGCTCTGTGCTGGCCGTGTCGCTGATCGCAGCCGCGCCGGCAACGCCCGACTCGAGTGGCTTCGTCCCTGCGCCCTTGCCCAACACCGATATCACGGCCCCCGAAGGGCCACAGCAGGCGCAAGGCACGCACCTCGCACCAAGGCTCTGGCAGCCGGTGCCGGCGGCACCGGGCAGCTCGGTGGGCAGCTCCCTTCCCGGCCTCACGACGCAGAGCGCCAAGGACCGCTACAGCCTGCCTTCGCCCGGGGTCAACCTGACGGTTCCGCTGAAATAGCAGCCATTCGCGGAGGGCACGGACCGGTCAGTCGTCGTCGCCGCCGCCCCAACCGCCGCCCTCGCCGAAGCCGCCCATGCCGCCGTAGCCCATGCCACCGAAGAAGGGCATCGCCGGCGCGCCGTAGCCCATGCCGCCCCAGCCGCCCCCGTCGTCGTCGCCGCCATCGCCCATGCCGTTGTAATAGCCCGGTCCGACAAAGCCGGCGCAGCCGCCAAGCACCGAGAGAGCCAGCGCAAGCGCGGCCAGCCGCCCCATTCCCCGTCCCATCACCGCTCTACCCCGCACGCTCACCATCCCGCGGTCATGCCCAACCGCCTTCATGCGAAACCTCGCATGGGTTCATAGCACGCACCATTAAATACCGATCCATGACCGACGGGGCCCGATCAAGGCGTCGGCAGCCATTGGACGTCGGCGACGCGATCAGCCCCGGTGGCGATCATCGCCAGCCGGTCGAAGCCAAGCGCAATGCCGGCGCTCTCAGGCATGGCGGGCAGGGCGGCGAGAAGCGCCTCGTCCAGGGGCCAGTCCTGCCCGCCCAGCGCGGCGCGGCGGGCGCGGTCGGCCAGGAAGCGGGCGCGCTGCTCCACGGGATCGGTCAATTCGACGAAGGCGTTGGCCAGTTCGATGCCGCAGAGGAACAGTTCGAAGCGCAGCGCGACGCGCGGATCCGCCGGATCGCGTTGCGCCAGAGCCGCCTGCGCCGCCGGCCAGTGGGTCAGGAAGGTCGGATGGGCACGGCCCAGTGCTGGCTCGACGCGCGCGAGGAGGAGGCGAAAGAACAAGTCCTCCCAGTCCTCACCGGCCCGGAGCGCCACCCCAGCGGCGGCGGCCAGCGCCGCGGCATCGCCCGCCGTCGCCAGCAGATCGGCGCCGACATCGCGCTCGAACGCCTCCGCCATGGTCAGGCGTTCGGCTCGTGCCAGATCGGTGGTCACCCCGCGGCAGGTGACCACTGGCGGCAGCACCGCGCGCAGCAGATCGTGGGTCTCGGCAATGAGATCGTCCATTCCGGCGCCCGGGGCGTACCATTCCAGCATCGTGAATTCTGCAGCATGCAGATCGCTCGCCTCGCCATTGCGCCACACGCGGGCAAGCTGGAAAATCCTGCCCGCGCCGCCGGCGAGCAGGCGCTTCATGGCGAACTCCGGGCTGGTGTGCAGGAACAGAGGCGCCCGGCTGCCGTCCGGCGCCTCGCGCTCGGTGGCGAAGGCACGCAGATGAACTTCCTCCCCGGGGGTCCGCACCGCGTAAGGCGTTTCGACCTCGGTATAGCCGCGGGCTGCGAAGAAGGCGCGAACGGCCTGGACGAGCCGGGCACGCCGGCGCAGGAAAGACAACCTGGCGCCGAGGCGGTCCGCGTCTGCGGCGGGGCGCGGTGGCGATTGCGACATCCGAACACGGCTCCTACAAAGCGCCGAACATGCCCGATGGCACCCTTCCCGACCAGCACGCGACACTGCGCGACGCTGATGGCTTGATCGCCGCCGGCCTCGCCGCGCCGCATCAGCGCGCGGCACTCTCCGCGGTCGCCAGCCGCTACGCCGTTGCCATTCCGCCCGCCCTGGCCGCGCTCATCGAGCGACCCGATGATCCGATCGCCCGGCAATTCGTCCCCGATCCGGCGGAACTGGTGACCGCGGCGCACGAACACCCGGACCCGATCGCCGATGCGGCGCTGTCGCCGATCAAGGGCATCGTCCATCGCTACGCCGATCGGGTGCTGCTCAAGCCGCTTCTGATCTGCCCGGTCTATTGCCGCTTCTGCTTCCGCCGCGAGCAGGTCGGGCCGGATGGCGGGCTGCTCACCGATGCCGAGCTGGATGCCGCGCTTGGCTGGATCGCCGCCCGCCCGGCGATCCGCGAGGTGATCCTCTCCGGTGGCGATCCGCTGATGCTCTCCCCGCGCCGCCTCGGGCGTATCGTCGCCGCGCTGTCGGCGATCCCGCATGTCGAGATCATCCGCATCCACAGCCGAGTGCCGGTGGCGGACCCGGCGCGGATCAGCCCGGCATTGATGGCCGCGCTGGCGACGGAGAGGGCCCTGTTCGTGGTGCTGCATGCGAACCATGCGCGCGAGTTCACCGCCCCGGCGCAGGCCGCAATCCGGCGCATCCAGATGGCCGCCGTGCCGGTGCTCGGCCAGTCGGTGCTGCTGCGCGGGGTGAATGACAGCGAAGCTGCGCTGGAGGCGCTGTTTCGCGCCATGCTGCGGGCGCGGATCAAGCCTTATTATCTGCACCAGCTGGATCCTGCCCCCGGCACCGCGCGCTTCCATGTGCCGATCGCCGAGGGACGCGCCCTGCTCGCCACGCTCCGCGGCCGTCTCACCGGGCTGGCCTGGCCGACCTATGTGCTCGATATCCCTGGCGGCTTCGGCAAGGTTCCGATCGGGCCGGACTATCTCGAAGCGGATGACCAGGTCCGCGACCCCGCCGGGCGCCGGCACCCGCTGGCGGGGCCCGCGCTTGCCCGGGCGAAGGCTTCGGTCTAGAAGCCCGCGTTCAACACGAGTGCAGGTTTTTTCGGCGATGAAGCAGCAGGCCAACCAGATCCGTGCCGGCCAGGTGATCGAGCACGAAGGTCGCCGCTGGACGGTGCTCAAGCAGCAGATCATCTCGCCGGGCAAGGGTGGCGCCTTCATCCAGGTCGAGATGCGCGACCTCAAGACCGGCAACAAGACCAACGAGCGGTGGCGGACGGCCGATACCGTCGAGCGGCTGATGACCGACGAAAAGGAGGTCACCTACTCCTACGCCGACGGCGAGAACATCGTGCTCCTGGATCCGGAAACCTTCGAGCAGATGGTGGTGCCGCTGGCCTTGCTCGGCGATGCCGCGCCGTTCCTGCAGGACAACATGCACCTCACCATCGATCTCGTGGAGGGCGAGCCCGTCGGCGTCCACCTCCCGCAGACCGTGGTCCTCGAGGTCACCGAGGCGGATCCCGTCGTCAAGGGCCAGACCGCCTCCTCCAGCTACAAGCCGGCGCGGTTGTCCAACGGCGTCAAGACCATGGTACCGCCCTTCGTCGAGGCCGGGGAGCGCATCGTCGTGCGCACCGAGGACGCCAGCTACGTGGAGCGGGCCAAGGCCTGAGGCGGATCCAGGGTCCGCAGCGCCATGCCCCCGCAACCCTCGGCCCATCTGGCGGTGATGTTGAACGCCGCGCAGAAGGCAGCGAAGCGGTTGCTGCGCGACTTCGCCGAGGTCGAGCAACTCCAGGTCAGCGTCAAAGGCCCGGGCGACTTCGTCTCCCAGGCGGACCTACGCGCCGAGGCCATCCTGCGCGAGGAGCTCAACC
>JAJZFF010000273.1 GCA_021805485.1 Pseudomonadota bacterium | reverse complement strand
GGAGATTCTCTACGCCGGCGGGCTCCGGGTCAGCGAATTGCTGGCTCTGACGGCCGTGACGGTGACCGCCGCGGCCCCGGTCCTGACGATTCGCGGCAAGGGCGGCCGAGAGCGGCTGGTGCCGCTGTCGGGGGCGGCGCGCGAGGCCGCGGCGGCGTGGCTCGCGGTGCGCGGGGTTTCGAGCCGGTTCCTCTTTCCCGGTCGCGATCCGCGTCGGGCGATGACCCGCCGGGGCTTTGCGCTGATGCTCGGCAGGCTGGCCGCCGCCGCCGGGCTCGACCCCGCGCGCGTGTCACCGCATGTATTGCGGCACTGCTTCGCAACCCACATGCTCGCCGGCGGGGCCGATCTGCGTAGCCTGCAGCTGCTCCTCGGCCACGCCGACATCGCTACCACCCAGATCTATACCCACGTCGAGCCCGAGCGGCTGCGCCGCGTCCTGGAGACGCATCACCCGCTGGCCGCGGGTGCCGGCAACCCGAGCGCGCGGGCAAGCCCAGCCCGTTCGTCGCGGAGCAGGTCGGCCAAAGTGTAGCGGTCGAGCACGGCAAGGAACGCTTCCAGCGCCTCGCTCAAGGCCGGCGCGAGCTGGCATGGTCCGGCGATGGCACAGCCTTCGGCGCTGAAACAATCGACCAGCGCGAAACTCTCCTCCGTGGCGCGGACCATCACGCCGATGCCGATCTCCGCCGCGGGCCGCCCGAGCCGGATGCCGCCGCCGCGTCCACGCACCGTCTCCACCACGCCGGAGCGCCCGAGTTCATGGACCACCTTGGTCAGATGATGCTCGGAGATCCCGTAGGCCGTGGCGATCTCGTGGATCGATGTCAGCCCAGGCCCATGCAGCCCGAGATACATCAGGCAGCGGAGGCTGTAGTCGGTGTAGCGCGTGAGGCGCATCGGGGTGTCCCTGGAGCGTCGCCGGCAGGCAGCGTCGGAGCGTCCAGAATGCAGCGCCGAAGGTGCAGCGTCGATACCGCTCTGCGGCGCAACCGGCCACGGCGCACAGGCCACTGGCGAGACCGCGGATCTGTGCTAAAGCGCCGCGCCATGCGCCATTTCCTGGACTTCGAGAAGCCGATCGCCGAACTCGAGGGCAAGATCGATGAGCTCCGCCGCATGTCGGAGCCGAACGGCATCAATATCGCCGAGGAGGTCGCCCGGCTGACCGAGAAGGCCGACAAGCAGCTTCGCCTCACCTACGGGAAGCTGACCGCCTGGCAGAAGACGCAGGTGGCGCGCCATCCCGAGCGGCCCAAGGCCTCCGACTATCTGCGTGCGCTGATCGCCGATTACACTCCATTGGCCGGCGATCGCGCCTTCGCCGACGATGCCGCCGTGCTCGGCGGGCTCGGTCGATTCGAGGGCCACTCGGTGGTCGTGCTCGGCACCGAGAAGGGCTCGGACACGGAGAGCCGGGTGAAGCATAATTTCGGCATGGCCCGACCCGAGGGCTACCGAAAGGCGCGCCGTCTGATCGAGCTCGCCGGGCGCTTCGCGCTCCCGGTTCTGAGCTTTGTCGATACCTCTGGTGCTTTTCCCGGCATCGAGGCCGAGGCCCGCGGCCAGGCGGAGGCGATCGCCCGCTCGATCGAGGCCTGCCTCGAGGCACCCGTGCCCGTCATCGCCGTGATCGTCGGCGAGGGCGGTTCGGGCGGCGCCATCGCGCTCGCGGCCGGCGACCGGGTGCTGATGCTGGAGCATGCGATCTATTCGGTGATCTCGCCCGAGGGCTGCGCCTCCATCTTGTGGCGCGACGCCGCGCAGGCCGGTGCGGCGGCCGAAGCGCTGCGGCTGACCGCGGACGATCTGAAGCGGCTGCGCCTGGTCGATGCCGTGGTGGCCGAGCCGCTGGGTGGTGCCCATCGCGCTCCGGAGACGGCTATCGCCGCGGTTGGCCGGGCGATCGCGTCGGAACTGCCGGAACTGCTCGCGCTCGACCCCGTGGCGCTGAAGGCGCGCCGGCGAGAGAAGTTCCTCGAGATGGGCCGCGAGGGCGTCGGCTGAGGCGACACCTTGGGCTTGATGGCGGGGCCGTCGCCGCGCGACAATCACCAGCGGCACCGGCGTATGCGCTGCCGGCGGACGCGTCGCGGGCGGTGGCCCTGCTCACAGGAACGGAGCCGGCATGGACCTGAGAGCCTGCGCCTGTGGCAGCGGACTGCGACATCTGCGCTGCTGCGGCCTCGACCTCGGCACGCTCAGCCCGCCGGGTGCGAGCGAGCCGCTGCGGCCGCTGCTGGCCGAGGCGCAGGCGGCGATGGCAGCCCAGCCGGAGCGGGCGGAGGCGGCGCTGCTGGCGCTGCTCGAACTCGCGCCGGGCTTCGAGGAGGCGCTGCGTCTGCTCGCAACGCTGCGGGCGCGCCAGGGGCGAGCCGCTGCCGAGGAAGTGCTGCTGCGCCGCATCGTCGCGATCAATCCCAATAATTTCTCGGCCACCAACGATCTCGCCCTGCTGCTGCTCCGCACCGGGCGCGCGGCCGAGGCAGAGACACATGCCCGCAATGGCCTGCGCATCGCCCCGCGCGAGGCGCAGGCGCATAACCTGCTCGGCCTGGTCCTGACCGAGATCGGCCGCCCGCATGCTGGCGAGCATCATTACCGCCAGGTGTTGACCCTGGTCGCGCAGCCGGACGCGGGCTTGCTGGCGAATCTCGCCTGGAACCTGAAATCCCAGGGCCGAGCGGCGGAGTCGCGCGCCATGTACGAACAGGCCGCGGCGCGCGATCCGAATCTCTACCAGACGTGGCTCGGCTGGGCGCGGCTGGAGGAGGCCGATCGGCGCCTGGACCGGGCGCGCGAACTGCTTGAGCACGCGGCGCAACTGGCGCCGGAGGATCCCGGCGTGCGCATGATGAGCGCCATCCTCACCGCGCGGGAAGGGCGGCCGGAGGCAGCGCTGGCCGAGATCGACCGCCTCGGCGAACACGGCGGCAGGGAGTTGGGCGCCAACGAGTGGATGGAGAAGGGGCGTCTGCTCGACCAGCTCGGCCGCACGGAGGAGGCTTTCGCCGCCTTCACGGCCGGCAAGGCCAAGGCCCGCGCCGCGCTCGGCCACGGCTATCTCGCCGAGCAGGCAGCCGAGCAGGCGCGGCGGCTGCGCGGATTCTTCACCGCGGAGCGGCTGGCCTTCATCCCCCGCGCCCGCCCCGCGCCGGCGGGGCCGCAGCCGATCTTCGTCCTCGGCTTTCCCCGTTCCGGCACGACGCTGGTCGAGCAGATGCTGTCGTGCCACGCCGACATTTCGGCCGGCGACGAACTGCCGATCATCCATGATCTCACCCAGGCCATCCCGCGCCTGCTCAACAGCCCGCTCGCCTATCCCGAGGCGCTGAGCGAGCTGTGGATGGCCGAGCAGCGCACCGCGCTCGACCGGCTGCGCGACCTCTATCTCGAAGGCGCGCGGGAGCTCGGCGCCGCTGCACCCGGAGAGCACCGGGGTGGGGACGCGCCGGGCCCGACATGGTTCACCGACAAGATGCCGCTGAACGAGACGCAGCTCGGCCTCATCGGGCTGCTTTTTCCAGAGGCGCCGCTGATCCATGTGCTGCGCCATCCGCTTGATGTCGTGCTCTCGGTGTTCGCCAACCAGCTCACGCACGGGTTCTTCTGCGCCTTCGAACTCGAAGGCGTGGCCCGGCACTACGCGCTCACGATGGAGCTCGTCGCGCATTATCGCGCTGAGATGACCCTGCGCTACCTGCCGCTTCGCTACGAGACCCTCATCGCCGATCCGCAGGCGGCGATCCGCCGCGTGCTCGCCCATATCGGCGCGCCCTTCGATCCCGCCTGCCTCGATTTCCACGCCAACCCGCGCCACGCCCGCACTGCCAGCTACGCGCAGGTGACCGAACCGCTCTACGACCGCTCCGTGTTCCGCTACCGTCGCTACCTGCGCGCGCTGGCGCCGGTCATTCCGCTGCTCGAACCGGTGATCGCCCGGCTCGGCTACCGCATCGAGACGGGCGATCACCGGCTCGGTGAACACAGCGCGGCGCCCGCATGAGCGAGGCGCCGGATCCGCTCGCCGCGCTGCTCGCCGAGGCCAGCGCCGACGAGCAGGCGGGCCGTCTGGACGCCGCCGAAGCCCGGCTGGCCGCGGCGCTGCGGCAGGCGCCGGAGCATCCGCACGCGCTGCATCTCTCCGGCATCGTCGCCTTCCGCCGCGGCCGGGAAGACGAGGCGCGGGCGCTGATGGAGCGCTCCATCGCGCTGGCGCCGGACGTGGCGCTCTATCATCGCAATATCTGCGCCATCTACCGTGCCCTCGGTCGGCTCGAAGAGGGGCGCGAGGCCGGGCTGCGCGCCATCGCCATCGCTCCCGACGATGCCCACGCCTACGCCAATCTCGCCATCATCCACTATGACCTGCTCGAGCTCGACGAGGGGCTCGCCTGTTCGGAGCGGGCGCTCGAACTCAGCCCGGAACTGCCGGACGCCCATTTCGAGCGCGCGGAAGTGCTGCTGCTGCGCGGGCGGCTGGAGGAGGGCTGGGAGGAGTACGAGTGGCGCTTCAAGCTGCCCCAGGCCGGTCGCATGCTGCCAAAGGGCGAGGTGCCGCAATGGGATGGTGAGCGCCGCAGCGAGGGCCGGCTGCTGCTGATCGGCGATCAGGGCTTCGGCGACGTGATCCAGTTCGCTCGCTACATCCCCTGGGCAGCCGCGCGTTGGCCCGAGATCGTCGCGGCGTGCAGTGGCGAGATGCGGCCGGTCCTGGCGCAGTTTCCCCAGCTCGCCAGCATCCACGACCGCTGGGAGGACGTGCCCAGCTTCGACGCCTATTGCCCGCTCTCCGGCTTGCCCCGCCTGGCTGGCACGCGGGTGGAGAACATCCCCGGCACGGTGCCGTATCTCCACACCGACCCGGCGCGAATCCTGCACTGGGCGGGGCGGCTGGATCGGCTGCTCCCGTCGGGCCTGCCGCGGGTCGCGCTGGCCTGGGCCGGGCGGCCGGCGCACAACAACGACCGCAACCGTTCGACCACGCTGGAGCGGCTCGCGCCCATCCTCGCCGTGCCGGGCGTCGCTTTCGTCTCGCTGCAGAAAGGGCCGGCGCGGAGCGGTATTGGCGCGTATTTCGGGGCGGAACCGCTGCTCAACCTCGGTCCCTCGCTCGAAACCTTCGCCGATACCATGGCCGTCCTGGCCTGCGTGGACCTGGTCATCGCCGTCGATACCTCGGTGGTGCATCTCGCCGGCGCGATGGCGCGTCCGGTCTGGACCTTGCTGCCCTTCGCGCCGGACTGGCGCTGGCTGCTGGACCGGCCCGACACACCTTGGTATCCAACCATGCGCCTTTATCGCCAGGCAGCTCCGCGCGCCTGGGACGAACTGGCCAGCCGTGTCGCTGCGGATCTAGCCGTATTTCGCAACGAGATTCAGCGTCCCAGTCCGTAGAACTCGGCGTTGGGACGGATCTCCATCGCGTTCGCGAGCCGGTTGGACATGGCGAAGAAGGCTGCGATGGCGGCGATGTCCCAGGTTTCTTCCGGCTCGAAGCCCGCCTCGTCGAGCGCCGCATGGTCGTCCGGCCCGATCTCGGCTGACGCCACCGCCACCTTGATCGCGTATTCGAGCATCGCGCGCTGGCGCGGCGTGATCTGCGCCCGGCGCCAGTTGGTGGCGACCTGGTCGGCGATGGTCTTGCTCTTGGCGCGGATGCGCAGGATGGCGCCGTGGGCGATCACGCAATAATGGCACTGATTGGCAGCCGAGGTGGCGACCACGATCATTTCACGCTCTGCCTTCGTCAGCCCGCCCGGCCGCTCCATCAGCGCGTCGTGGTAGGCGAAGAAGGCGCGGAACTCGTCCGGGCGGTGTGCGAGGGCGAGAAAGACGTTGGGCACGAAGCCGGACTTTTCCTGCACGGCGAGGATCCGCGCTCGGATATCATCGGGCAGGGTGGCGATGTCGGGGATCGGAAATCGGCTGATCGGTTCGTCGGTCATGGTCGCTGTCCTCGGTTGCGTGGCCAATCTTCCCGCGCGAGACGCGCTCTGGAAACATACGATTCGGATTCACGCGATCGCAACCGGTTGCCCCTAGTCTGGCGCCATGCGTCTGAAGATGTTCCACGCCTCCGGTATGACGGAAGCCATGGCCCGGGTGCGCCTGGAGCTTGGTCCGGATGCGCTGATCCTGGCGACCCGCCGCCTCGGCGATGGTGTGGAGGTCACCGCGGCGCTGGAGGAAGAGGATGCGCCACCGCCGCTCGCTGCGGCCCCGCCGCTGCCCCCTGACCCGGTTCATGCAACTGCCCTGGCCTATCACGGCGTGCCGTCCAGCCTCACCCAGCGCCTCGCCGGACGCCTCGCAGTGGCGGCGCGGACCGAACGGCGCGGCCGTGAGGCGGCGCTGGCGGCCGCGCTCGCTGGCGAGCTTCGCTTCGACGAGCTCGGGCTCGCGCCTGGGGCGCCGCCGCTGCTGCTGGTCGGCCCGCCCGGCGCAGGCAAGACGCTGACGGTGGCGCGCCTCGCGACCCGGCTCGTTCTCGCGCACAGCGTGCCGCTGGTGATCACCGCCGATGGCAGACGGGCCGGGGCGGTGGAGCAACTCGCCGCCTTCACCCGCCTGCTCGGGCTGACGCTGCTCGCCGCGGACCATCCGCTATCGCTGGGGCGTGCCCTGGCCCGCCGCCCGCCCGGGGCCCCGGTGCTGATCGACGCGCCGGGCATCGACCCTTTCGATCCGGCCCAGCGCGACGAACTCGCCGCCCTGGCGGCGACCGCGACCGCCCGCATCGCCCTGGTTCTGCCGGCCGGCATGGACGCCGCCGAATGCGCCGACCTCGCCGGCGCCTTCGGCGAACTGGGCGCGACGATGCTCATCGCCACACGGCTCGACATCGCGCGCCGCATCGGCGGCCTGCTCGCCGCTGCGGATGCCGCCTCCCTGACGATGACCGAAGCGGGCACGGGCCCAGGCGCGGCCGACAGCCTGGTCGCGCTCGGTCCGGCCTACCTCGCCGCCCGCCTGATCCAGACCGCCCCTGCCCATGTCCAGCCCGGAGAGATGCCACGATGACAGCTGATCGCGATCCTGCTCCGAGCGCGACCCGGGGCCGCGTGGTCGCAGTCGCGTCGGGCAAGGGCGGGGTCGGCAAGACCTGGTTCGCCATCACGCTGGCCCATGCGCTGGCTCGCGCCGGCGAGCGCGTGCTGCTGTTCGACGGCGATCTCGGGCTCGCCAACGTCGATATTCAGCTCGGTCTTCTGCCCGAGCGGGATCTCGGGGCCGTCGCCGCAGGGCGGACGGGGCTGGCGGAGGCGACGCTGTGCTTTGCCGCCGGCGGATTCGATATTCTGGCTGGCCGCTCCGGCTCCGGCGCGCTCTCTGCTCTCGATCCGGCCACGATCGAGCGCATGCTTGCCGAGTTGCGCGCGGCGGCCATCCGATACGACACGATCGTGCTCGATCTCGGCGCCGGATTGGACCGCGCCGTGCGGCGCATGTCCGCGGCCGCCGACATTCTCCTGGTGCTCGCCACCGACGAGCCGACCAGTCTGACCGACGCCTATGCGGTGCTGAAACTGCACGCGACGGACCGCGCCGACGGCGACGCCCGCCTCGTCGTCAATCAGGCGCCGACACGCACCGCGGGGGAAAAGACCTTCGCCACCCTTGCCCGCGCCTGCGAGGCCTTTCTCCACCGCTCCCCACCGCTTGCCGGCGTGATCCGGCGCGACGAGCGGGTGCGCGACGCCATCCGGCGGCAGGTGCCGCTGCTGACGCGCCACCCGGCCAGCGTCGCCGCCGAGGATGTGGAAGCGATCGCGGCCCGGCTGACGCGCGCCCGGCTGCCGGCCTGATCACACGGTGCGGGTTCAGGCCGCGCTGGGCTCGGCGACGCCCTTGTCGCGCAGCAGGCCAGCGAGCTCGCCCGACTGGAACATCTCGGTGACGATGTCGCAGCCGCCGACGAACTCGCCCTTGACATAGAGCTGCGGGATGGTCGGCCAGTTCGAGAACTGCTTGATGCCGTCGCGCAGCTCGGCGTCCTCCAGCACGTTCGCGGTGTGGAAGGGCACGCCCACGTGGTTGAGGATCTGCACCACGCGCGCGGAGAAACCGCACTGCGGGAACATCGCAGTGCCCTTCATGTAGAGCATCACCGGGTGTTCGGTGATCTCGGCCTGGATGCGGTCGGCGACGTTTTGGCTCATCGGGAACTCCTTCAGTCCGGGGCGGAGGTTTGCAGCGCGAGCGCGTGCAGGGCACCGCCCATGCGGCCGCGCAGCGCGGCATAGACCAACTGGTGCTGCTGCACGCGGCTCTTGCCGCGGAACTGCTCGCTGACGATGGAAGCGGCGTAGTGATCTCCGTCCCCGGCCAGGTCCTCAATGGTCACGGTGGCATCCGGCAGCGCCGCCTTGATCAGCGCCTCGATCTCGCCCACCGACATCGCCATCGTCTATCCTCCGGAACCAGGTTCAGCTTCCCGACCATCCATCCAGGCCGGGAAGAACCGCTCATGTGCTGCGCGCAACTCATCGAGCGATATGGCGAGCCCGTCCGGGAGTGTCAAACCCGTCCCGCCGCTGCGCCCGAGGCGCATGGCCGGAACCCCGGCGGCAGCAGCAGCCGCGAGCAGCGTGTCCCCGTCCGGAATGGCGGCGATGTAGCGGCCCTGATCCTCGCCGAACCAGAAGGCATGCGGCGGGATCGTGGGATCGGTGGCGAGCCGTGCGCCGGTGTTCCCTGCCAGCGCCATCTCGGCCACCGCGACCAGCAGGCCGCCGTCGGAGACGTCGTGGCAGGCGCGGATGTCGCCCGCCAGGATGCGGGCGCGGACGAAATCGCCGGCGCGGCGCTCGGCAGCGAGGTCAACCGGTGGCGGCGGCCCGGCCTCGCGGCCGGTGATCTCGCGCAGCCACAGCGACTGGCCGAGCCAGCCCGCCGTGTGCCCGATCAGCACGAGGTCGAGCCCCGGCGCCAGCGCCAGGCCGACGGCATCAGCGGCATCCTCGAGCACACCGAGCCCGCCGATCGCCGGCGTCGGCAAAATCGGGCGGCCCTCGGTCTCGTTGTAAAGGCTGACATTTCCGGAGACGACCGGGAAATCCAGTGCGCGGCAGGCCGCCGCCATGCCCTCGATCGCGGCGGCGAACTGGCCCATGATCGCCGGCTTCTCCGGATTGCCGAAATTCATGTTGTCGGTGATGGCAAGCGGCGTGGCGCCCACCGCGGTCAGGTTGCGCCACGCCTCGGCCACGGCCTGCGCCCCGCCGGCGCGCGGATCGGCGGCACAGTAGCGGGGTGTGCAG
>JAJZFF010000530.1 GCA_021805485.1 Pseudomonadota bacterium | reverse complement strand
ACAATGCCATGCGCCGACGCCGCGGCCGCGCGCTCGACGGTTGGCTCATCATCGACAAGCCGCCCGGCCTGACCAGCACCGACGTGGTCAACCGCGTCCGTCGCGCCTTCGATGCGCAGAAGGCGGGCCATGGCGGCACGCTCGATCCGCTCGCCACCGGTGTACTGCCGATCGCCTTCGGCGCCGCCACCAAGACGGTGCCCTACGTGATGGACGGCACCAAGCTCTACCGCTTCACCCTCCGCTTCGGCGAGGCGCGCGATACCGACGATGCCGATGGCGCGGTGACGGCGACCTCGCCGGTGCGCCCCACCGACGAGGCGTTGCGCGCCGCCCTGCCCGCCTTCACCGGCACCATCATGCAGGTCCCGCCCGCCTACTCGGCGGTGAAGGTCGCCGGCGAGCGCGCCTACGACATGGCCCGCGAGGGCCGCGCCCCGGTGCTGGAGCCGCGCCAGGCGCGGGTCGATCGCTTCAGCCTGATCGAGCGCCCCGATGCCGACAGCGCCGTCTTCGAGGTCGAGTCCGGCAAGGGCGTCTATATGCGCAGCCTGGCGCGCGATCTGGCGATGGCCTGCGGCAGCTTCGGCCACATCGCCGCGCTGCGCCGCCTCAGGGTCGGCCCATTCACCGAGGCGCAGGCAATTCCGCTGGACAAACTGCGCGAACAGGACGATACGGCGCCGGCTTCCCCGGACCTGCTGCTTCCGGTCGCGACCGCGCTGGCCGACATCCCGGCGCTGGCCTTGACCGCGGCAGAGGCCGCCGACCTGTTGCACGGCCAGGCCCTCAGCCTGGTCGGGCTGATGGGCCGGATTCCGCGGACGGCCGATCCCGAGGGGGGATTGGTCCGCGCCATGGCGGGGAGCCGCGTGCTGGGCCTGTGCCGGCTGGATGATGGCTGGCTCAAGCCCGAACGCCTGCTCTAGCCGCCACGCGGCGGGTCGGGCGGGACGGGCCGCGACCCGCAACCTCTTTCACGGAGACATGCCGATGTCGATCACCGACGAGCGCCGGGCTGCGCTCATCCAGGAATACGCCACCGGCGCCGCCGATACCGGCAGCCCCGAGGTTCAGGTTGCCCTGCTCTCCGAGCGCATCGGCAATCTCACCGAGCATCTCAAGACCCACGCCAAGGATTTCCACTCCCGCCGCGGCCTGCTGATGATGGTCGGCCGCCGCCGCCGGCTGCTGGACTACCTGAAGGCCAAGGACACCGCCCGCTACGAGGCGCTGATCGGACGGCTCGGCCTGCGCCGCTGAGGCGGCCGGCCGGCACGCTCGGGGCTTCTTTTTCTATGGCTTCGCCGGCGGCCGTCGCTATATAGCGGCCACGGCATCTCCCCGCGCCATGGTGGCTCGGGGCAACGCCCCGGGGCGAACAGCCCCGGTCGTCGCGCACGCGGCGGGATGACTGACGGCCGATCCGGCACCCCCCTTGTGCACGCGGGACCAGGCATCGGCGCCTCCGGCGACATGGTTCCTTGGCTGCGGCCCCCGGCCCAGCCCCCCGTGCCGCCCGAGACGCCGGCCCCCGCCCAAGGGAGGCCCCGGCGATGCCGTCCGCCGCCCGTCCGTGTCGCGTTCGCACAAGGATTTTCGAGGATATGGACGCGATGTTCAACTATTTCCGCAAGGAACTCGACTGGGGCGGGCGCAAGCTCGTGCTGGAGACCGGCAAGATCGCCCGCCAGGCGGATGGCGCGGTGCTGGTCAGCTACGGCGACACGATCGTGCTCTGCACCGCGGTCGGCGCCCGCACGGCCAAGCCCGGCCAGGATTTCTTCCCGCTGACCGTGCACTACCAGGAAAAGGCCTTCGCCGCCGGCAAGATCCCGGGCGGGTTCTTCAAGCGCGAGGGGCGGCCGAGCGAGTTCGAGACGCTGACGAGCCGGTTGATCGACCGGCCGATCCGTCCGCTCTTCCCGGCCGGCTTCCGCAACGAGGTCCAGGTCATCGCCACCGTGCTCAGCCACGATCTCGAGAACGACCCGGCGACCGTCGCCATGGTCGGCTGCTCGGCGGCGCTCACCCTGTCCGGCATCCCCTTCTTCGGCCCCATCGGCGCCGCCCGCGTCGGGCGCATCAACGGCGAGTACGTGCTCAACCCGAGCGCGTCGCAGGTCGCTGAATCGACGCTCGACCTCGTCGTCGCCGGCACCGCCGAGGGCGTGCTGATGGTCGAATCCGAGGCCCGCGAGCTGCCCGAGGACATCATGCTCGGCGCCGTCACCTTCGGCCACGCCGCCTTCCAGCCGGTGATCCAGGCGATCATCGAGCTCGCCGAGCACGCCGCCAAGGAGCCCTGGGCGCTGCCGGAGCCCTCCGCGGAGCAGCAGGCGCTCGCCGCCCGGGTGGACGCGCTGGCCCGCGCCGGTCTCGCCGCCGCCTATGGCGAGCGGGAGAAGCAGGCGCGCCATACGCGGATCGACGCCACCAAGCAGGCGACGCTGGCGCGCCTGGCCGAGGAAGGGCTCGATACCGAGCGCGCCAAGGCGGTGTTCAAGGAGCTGGAAGCGGACATCGTCCGCAACGCCATCCTCGATACCGGGCTGCGCATCGACGGGCGCGACACCCGGACGGTGCGCCCGATCGTGGCGGAGGTCGGCATCCTGCCGCGCGCCCACGGCAGCGCCCTGTTCACCCGCGGCGAGACGCAGGCGCTCTGCGTCGCCACGCTCGGCACCGGGCAGGACGAGCAGATCATCGACGCGCTCGGCGGCGAGTACCGCGAACACTTCATGCTGCACTACAATTTCCCCCCCTACTCGGTGGGCGAGGCCGGGCGCATGAGCAGCCCGGGGCGGCGCGAGATCGGCCACGGCAAGCTCGCCTGGCGGGCGATCCATCCGCTGCTGCCGGCGAAGGATGTCTTCCCCTACACGCTGCGCGTGGTTAGCGAGATCACCGAGAGCAACGGCTCCTCCTCGATGGCGACGGTCTGCGGCGGTTCGCTGGCGCTGATGGATGCCGGGGTGCCGCTGAAGCGGCCGGTCGCCGGCATCGCCATGGGGCTGATCAAGGAGAGCCACAAATTCGCCGTGCTCTCCGACATCCTCGGCGACGAGGACCATCTCGGCGACATGGACTTCAAGGTCGCCGGCACCGAGGCCGGCGTCACCAGCCTGCAGATGGACATCAAGATCACCTCGATCACGCCGGAGATCATGGAGATCGCGCTCGGCCAGGCGCGCGAGGGGCGGCTGCACATCCTGGGCGAGATGGCCAAGGCGATCACCGGCGCGCGCGACGACGTCGCCGCGACGGCGCCGCGCATCACCGTGATCAACGTGCCCAAGGAGAAGATCCGCGAGGTGATCGGCACCGGCGGCAAGGTGATCCGCGAGATCGTCGAACAGACCGGCACCAAGATCGACATCGAGGATGACGGCACGATCAAGATCGCGGCCACGTCGGAGACGCAGTCCCAGGCGGCGATCGACTGGATCCGCGGCATCGTCGCCGAGCCGGAGCTCGGCGTGATCTATAACGGCAAGGTGGTGAAGACGGCCGATTTCGGTGCCTTCGTCAACTTCCTCGGCTCGCGCGACGGGCTCGTGCACATCAGCGAGCTGGCCGCCCGGCGCGTCGCCAAGACCAACGACGTGGTCAATGTCGGCGACCAGGTGAAGGTGAAGGTGATCGGCTTCGACGAGCGCGGCAAGGTGAAGCTGTCGATGCGCGTCGTCGACCAGGCCACGGGGGCGGACATTTCCGATCAGGTCGGCCCGAAGGGCGGGCGGCGTGACGAGGAGCACGCGGCGGAGTAATCCGCCGCGCACAGACGGCGGCCAGCGGACAGAGCGGACGGCCGGGGGGGCGAGGACGGCGATGAAGGCGATCAACGCGATCCGCATGGGGGGTGTCGAGGTTCTGCCGCTGGTCGAAGGCGGCAAGGGCGTCGCCATTTCGAACGGCATTTCCGCCGGCCACTGGGCCGCCGGCGGCGGTGTCGGCACGTTCAGCGCGGTGAATGCCGACAGCTACGACGCCGAGGGCAACTGGATCCCGCAGCTCTATCACGGCCGCACGCGGCGGGACCGCCACGAGGAGCTGATCGCCTACGCCATCCAGGGCGGCATCACCCAGGCCCGGCGCGCCTATGAGCTGGCCGCCGGCAAGGGGCGCGTGCACGCCAACATCCTGTGGGAGATGGCGGGCGCCGAGCGCGTCATCACCGGCGTGCTGGAAGGCGCGCGCGGGCTGATCAACGGCCTCACCTGCGGCGCCGGGATGCCCTATCGGCTGTCGGAGATCGCGGCCAGGTTCGGCGTCCACTACTACCCGATCGTCTCCTCCGCGCGCGCCTTCAACGCGCTGTGGAAGCGCGCCTACCACAAGGCCGCGGCACTGCTCGGCGGCGTCGTCTACGAGGATCCCTGGCTGGCGGGCGGGCATAACGGGCTCTCCAACACCGAGGATCCGCACAAGCCCGAGGACCCGTATCCGCGCGTGCACGCGCTGCGCAAGCTGATGCGCGAATTCGGCTTGGGCGACACGCCGATCATCATGGCCGGCGGCGTCTGGTGGCTGGAGGAGTGGGAGGACTGGATCGACAATCCCGAGCTCGGGCCGATCGCCTTCCAGTTCGGCACGCGCCCGCTGCTGACGCAGGAGAGCCCGATCGGGGACGCGTGGAAGCGGCGGCTGCTGACGCTGAAGGAGGGGGATATCTTCCTCAACCATTTCAGCCCGACCGGATTCTATTCCAGCGCCGTCAACAACGGCTTCATCCGGGAGCTGCGCGAGCGCAACGAGCGCCAGGTCGCCTACACCACCGAGCCGGTGGGCGAGCATGTCGCGGAATACGGCGTCGGGCCGCGCAAGCGCATCGTGTTCCTGACCCAGCCCGATGCCGAGCGCGCGCGCGGCTGGGAGGCGGAGGGCTTCAGCGAGGCGATGCGCACGCCCGATTCGACGCTGATCTTCGTCACCCCGGAAAAGGCGCGCGAGATTCTCGCCGACCAGACCGCCTGCATGGCCTGCCTCAGCCAGTGCCGCTTCTCCAACTGGAGCCAGGAGGGCCCGGAGTACAGCACCGGCAAGAAGGCGGACCCGCGCAGCTTCTGCATCCAGAAGACGCTGCAGACGATCGGCCATTCGGGCAACGACGCCGCCGCCGTCGAGGACAACCTCATGTTCAGCGGCCACAACGCCTTCCGCTTCGGCTCGGACCCGTTCTATTCGAACGGCTACGTGCCGACGGTGCGCCAGCTGGTGGAGCGCATCCTGACGGGGCGGTAGGGCGGCGTAGGGTGGGCTTCAGCCCACCATCGGCTGCCGCCGCCGCTTGCCGGCAGCGGACCCGGTAGGCCCGCTTCGCCGTTGGTTGGTTTGGCGGGCCTAAGTCGCGCTCCGGAGGAGCTTATACGCACGGTGTCATTGATTGACCGACGCCCATGTGCGGTGGCCGATTGAGGTGATGCGTTCGGGCTGGCGGATGAGCCAGTTCCAGGCATCGCAGCAGGCGTCGACGATCGTCTCGTAGGTACCGAAGACCCGGTTGCTGAGCTGGTTGGCCCGCAGGAAGGCCGAGACGTTCTCGACCGGGTTCAGTTCCGGGCTGTAGGGAGGCAAATGCAGCAGGGTGAGGTCCTGTCCCGCCTGGTGGTGTAGCAGCTGTGGGTAATACCAGCCGCCCCGGTTCCTGACTCTCTGGGCCTTCCCGAAAGGTTGTGGTCCTGATTCGATGCCTCTGGACGTCGATTCGGGGGTAGGGACGAGGAATGGGCGAGGCGATCGCGATCACCAATCTGGATCACTCGGCGGCGGAGTTCGCGCGGATGGGTCTGGTCCATATAGCGACCTCCTCGCGGGTGTTGCTTCCCTGATAAATCGCGATTTACTCTGGACATCAGGCCAGCGTCATGCTGACACAGCTTCGACACAGCCTTAAATCGGCGGCAAAGAACTCCGTACGCAAAAGGTGCTTTGATGCTAGATGAACCGAAGATCATAAATCGCTCAAACCTTGTGCGCGCAGGCATCACAGGTATCACGATTTGGTCGGCAGTACTATTCGGCGATATTATATTTTCTACGAGAATAATGTGGTACAATATCGATAGATATGCCTTGCCGCTTATAGTTGTTCGTATATTTGCGATAGCTATTTCGCTAATAATATCAAATTCGTATGCTGTTAATAGCAGAATAACTAAAATCCTTGAAAAGGGTAGCATATCCGATAGATTTTTGAGACGCATGTTATTGGTTGGTGGATTTGTAGGAATTTTATTGTCAATTCCATCTTCTGAAAACTTCAATAGCGGGCCTTTCGGTGCAATTTATAATATTCTGAATTTCCTATGCACGTCGGCATCATTTGTAGGGTGGTTCTTCGCGGCCTCCTGCGGATTTGCCGTCTGGCGAATGTGACGTGCCGCTTCGGAACGCTATCGACTGGATCTGGCCCCCTGGCGGCCACAGCAAATCGTGACCGGTAGAGGTCGCAGCGCTCTCGGCGACCTCGCGATCCTAAGCCCCCAACCGCGGCCGCCGGCGAGCGTCGGCGGCCGGTACGACGGTGGATCGCGCTACGCCTTCGTGCCGATCTCGTGGCAGGCGAGCTTCTCCAGCACGCGCACCATGCCGGAATGGTCCCACGCCGACCCGCCGGCGGCGGCGGCGGCGTTGAACAGTTCCTGGCAGGTCGCCGTGTTCGGCAGGCTGATGCCGAGCGAGCGGGCGCCGGACAGCGCCAGGTTGAGATCCTTCTGGTGCAGCTCGATGCGGAAGCCGGGGGCGAAATTGCGCGCGATCATGCGCTCGCCATGGACTTCGAGGATGCGCGAGTTGGCGAAGCCACCCATCAGCGCCTGGCGCACGCGCGCCGGGTCGGCGCCGGCCTTGGAGGCGAACAGCAGCGCCTCGCCCACCGCCTCGATGGTCAGCGCGACGATGATCTGGTTGGCGACCTTCGTGGTCTGGCCGTCGCCGTTGCCGCCGACCAGGGTGATGTTCTTGCCCATCAGCTCGAACAGCGGCTTCACCGCGTTGAACGCCCGCTCCGGCCCGCCGACCATGATGGTGAGGCTGGCGGCCTTGGCGCCGACCTCGCCGCCGGAGACCGGCGCGTCCAGGTAGTCGCAGCCGAGCTCGTTGACGCGCTTGGCGAAGTCCTTGGTCGCGATGGGCGAGATCGAGCTCATGTCGACGACGATCTTGCCCGGCGCGAGCCCCTCGGCGACGCCATCCTTGCCGAACAGCACCGCCTCGACATGGGGCGTGTCGGGCACCATGACGATGATCACCTCGGCCATCCGCGCCACCTCGCGGCCGCTGGTGCAGGGCATCGCGCCCTGCTCGATCAGCGCCGCCGGCGGCGGGACGATGTCGTGCACGAACAGCCGGTGGCCGCCCGCGATCAGATGGGAGGCCATGGGCCGGCCCATGATTCCGAGACCGATGAAGCCGATCGTAGTCATGCGATGGTTCCTCCTGGCAAATGAACCGCCCGGCTTCAGCGCGGCGCGCCGGCCGGGGTCAGAGCGCGCGCGGCGCTCATGTCCTGACTCTTGCGAATCGAAAGGCTCGGGTCGAGGCACAGAATGTCCTCGAACTCGTTGACGCTGTCGACCTCGGTCCCCATGGCGATGTTGGTGACGCGCTCGAGGATGAATTCCAGCACCACCGGCACCTGATGCTCGCGCATCAGCGCCTCGGCCCGCGCGAACGCCTCCTTGAACTCGTTCGGGCTCTTGACCCGCACCGCCTTGCAGCCCAGCCCCTCGGCGACGGCGACATGGTCCACGCCATAGCCCGGCACGGCGCCGGCCTCGGTGGCGGCGTTGATGTTGTCGAAGGCGAGACTGACCTCGAAATCCATCTCGAAGCCGCGCTGCGCCTGGCGGATCAGGCCGAGATAGGAGTTGTTCACCACCACGTGCAGATAGGGCAGCTTGTGCTGGGCGCCGACGGCGAGTTCCTCGAGCATGAACTGGAAATCATAGTCGCCGGAGAGCGCGACGATCTTCCGCTCCGGATCCGCGGCGCGCACGCCGAGCGCGGCCGGCAGGGTCCAGCCGAGCGGACCGGCCTGGCCGCAATTGATCCAGTTGCGTGGCCGATAGACGTGGAGGAACTGCGCGCCGGCGATCTGCGACAGGCCGATGGTGGTGACGTAGCAGGTGTCGCGGTCGAAGACCTCGTTCATCTCCTGATAGACGCGCTGCGGCTTCAGCGGCACCTGGTCGAAATGGCTGCGGCGCAGCATGTTGCGCTTGCGATGCAGGCACGAAGCCGCCCAGGCGGCGCGGTCCTGCAAGGTGCCGGCGGCGCGCATGGCGCGCGCCACCTCGATGAACTGGACGAGCGCGGCGCGGGCGTCGGAGACGATGCCGAAATCGGGCCCGAAGACGCGGCCGATCTGCGTCGGCTCGATATCGACATGGACGAATTTCCGGCCCTTGGTATAGACCTCGACCGAGCCGGTATGGCGGTTGGCCCAGCGATTGCCGATGCCGAGCACGAAATCGGATTCGAGAAAAGTGGCGTTGCCGTAGCGGTGGCTGGTCTGCAGCCCGACCATGCCGGCCATCAGCGGATGGTCGTCGGGGATCGTGCCCCAGCCCATCAGCGTCGGGATCACTGGAATGCCGGTGAGTTCGGCGAACTCGACGAGCAGGTCGGCGGCGTCGGCGTTGATGATGCCGCCGCCGGCGACGATCAGCGGCCGCTCGGCCTCGTTCAGCATCGCCAGCGCCTTCTCCGCCTGCCGGCGGCTCGCCGCGGGCTTGTAGACCGGCAGCGGCTCGTAGGTATCCTCGTCGAAATCGATCTCCGCCATCTGCACGTCGATCGGCAGATCGATGAGCACCGGGCCCGGACGGCCGGAGCGCATGACGTGGAAGGCCTGCTGGAAGACCATCGGCACCAGAGCCGGCTCGCGCACGCAGACCGACCATTTGGTCACGCCCCGGGCGATGGTCTCGATGTCGACCGCCTGGAAATCCTCCTTGTAGAGCTTGGCACGCGGCGCCTGGCCGGTGATGCAGAGGATGGGCACGGAATCGGCGAGCGCGGTGTAGAGGCCGGTGATCATGTCGGTGCCGGCCGGGCCGGAGGTGCCGATGCAGACGCCGATATTGCCGGGACTGGCACGGGTGTAGCCGTCCGCCATGTGCGAGGCGCCCTCGACATGGCGGGCGAGGATGTGCCGGATCGAGCCGCGCCGCTTCAGCGCCGCATAGAACGGATTGATCGCCGCCCCGGGCACGCCGAAAGCAACGCTGATGCCTTCGCGCTCCAGCACGCGCACCGCCGCGTCCACCGCCTTCATCCTGGCCATCGCTTCCCCCTTGCGCTGATCAATTGCGCCACG
>JAJZFF010000323.1 GCA_021805485.1 Pseudomonadota bacterium | reverse complement strand
ATCCGGACACCTGGGCAACCCTCGCGCCCGAGCGCCAGGGAAGCTGGTGGCCGGCGTGGCTTGACTGGATCGGTGGCGTTGGCAAGGGCCGCACGACGGATCCACCGCCGATGGCAGCGCCATCGCGAGGGTTGCCGGTGCTCGGCGATGCGCCGGGATCGTATGTGCTTGAACGTTAGAATAAATAACGATCAGGCTCGGTTCCACTCGTCACCGATGGTTGAGCCAAATTTTGGTCTGACGCCACGGAGATATCACTCTGGCGCGACGGATGTGACTGGCCGGATATCGAAGATCGGCGACGCCGGTGTCCGCACTGCGCTCCACGAAGCGCCGAACGTCATTCTCGCCCGACCAATGAAGGGACCGCGGCTGAAAAGCAGGGCAATACCCATGGCCGTCCGCGCCGGGATGCGCAAGGCAAAGGTCGCGCTGGCCCGCAAACTTGCTGTCGTATTGCATCGGATCCTGGCCGACGGCACCGCCTTCGATCCCCCGCGAGATCATCAGGAAGGACGTACGGTTCGTCCACGGTTGTCCGGCTAGAGCATCATCCGATCAGATGGAGTCATCTGATCGGATAAAGATGCTCTGTTTATCAATATCATAGAGCACTACATCCGATCCGGATGGATCGGAAAGTGCTCTAGACGCCGAGATAGGTCTTCATGATCTCGGGTGACTGCCGCAGCGACGCGGTCGTGCCCTGCCAGACCACCTGGCCGTTGGCGAGAACGATGGCGCGATGCGCGACCGAGAGGGCGGCGGCGACATTCTGCTCGACGATGACGATGGTGCGCCCTGCCTCCGCCAGTTTCGCGGTAATGGCGAGCAGGTCGTGCACGATCACCGGCGCCAGCCCCTCGAACGGCTCGTCGAGCAGGATCAGCCGGGCGTCGCGGATCAGCGCCCGGGCGATCGCGAGCATCTGCTGCTCGCCGCCGGAGAGCTGCTTGCCGCTGTTCTTCCGCCGCTCCTCGAGCCGCGGGAACATGTCGTAGATCTCGCGGAGCGGGAGCTTCTGCGGCGCGCTGAGGGCGGCGAGGACAAGATTTTCCTCCACCGTCAGCGTGCCGAAGATGCGCCGCTCCTCGGGCACGAGCTGCATGCCGAGGGCGGCGATCTCGTGCGGCGGCCGGCCGGCGATGTCCCGCCCGCCGAGGCGGATCGCCCCGGATTTCGGCGCCAGCACGCCCATCAGCGATTTCAGCGTGGTGGTCTTGCCCGCGCCATTGCGGCCGAGCAGCGCCACCACCTCATGCTCCGCGACCTCCAGCGACACGTCGAACAGGATATGGCTGTCGCCGTAGAAGCTGTTGATGCGTTCGACCTCAAGCAAGTTCATGAAGCGACATCCCGCCGAGATAGGCCGTCTGCACGTCGGCATTGTTCTGGATTTCGGCAACCGTGCCCTCGGCCAGAAGGCGGCCGTTGGCCAGCACCGTGATGCGTTCGGCGAGCTCGAAGATCGCGTCCATGTCATGCTCGACGATCACGAGGGTGCGGCCCTCGCGCATCGCCCGGATCAGCGCCTTGGTCTCGCCGCGTTCCTCCGGGCTCATGCCGGCGAGCGGCTCGTCGAGCAGCAGCACCGCGGGGTCGGATGCCAGCGCCAGGCCGATCTCCAGCCGCCGCTTCTCGCCATAGGCCAGCACGGCGACCGGCATGTTGGCGCGGTGCTCGAGCCCGATGCCGCGGATCAGCCCGTCGATCTGCGCCTCCACCGCGTCCATGCTCTCGGCATTGCGCAGCAGCGACAGCCTGAACGGGCCGGAATGCCGGGCCAGCACCGCGATCCGCAGGTTCTGGCGGATCGTCAGTTTCGGGAATAGCTGGTTGATCTGGTAGCTCTTGGCGATGCCGATCTGGCAGGCGGCGGTAGCGCCGATGCCGGTGATGTCGCGGCCATGGAACAGCACCTGCCCCGTGGACGGCGCGACCTCGGCCGCGAGCATCTTGAACAGCGTGCTCTTGCCCGCGCCGTTGGGGCCGATCACCGCGTGCAGCGCGCCGGTCCGGATCGAGAGCGAGACCTCGTTGACCGCGACCAGCCCGCCATATCGCTTGACGATTCCGCGGGCTTCCAGCGCGATCGGCGATGCCGGCGGCGGCGGCGCCTTCAGCGGCAGGTCGAGGGAAAAGGCCCGCACCACTTCGGTCTCGTGCGCGCCGACATTCGGGTCGGCGGCCGGCGCAGCATGGCCGCCCCGCCGCGCCCAGGCGGCGAACTGGCGCGCGGCGCCGATCACCCCCTCGCGGAGGAAGGTGATGAGCAGGACGAAGACGATGCCGAGGATGAGCAGCCAGAAATTGGCCAGCGCCGGCACGCCCTGCAGCACCTGGCGCAGGGTGAGCCAGATCGCCGCGCCGAAGGCCGGGCCGAGCAGCGTGCCGACGCCGCCGAGCACCGTCTGCACCACGATCTCGCCCGAGGTGGAGAGCGAGAAGGCCTCGGGGGGCATGTAGTTCTGGAACACGCCGAGCAGGCCGCCGGCGAGGCCGGCATAGGCGGCGGCGATGGTGAAGACCGCGAGCTTGTACCGTGCCACGTCATGCCCGAGTGCCGCGGTGCGCAGCGTGTTTTCCCGGATCGCCTGCATCAGCGTGCCGAAGGGCGAATGGACGATGCGGCGGGCGAGCATGAAGCCGACGAAGAAGAACGCCGCGATCAGCACGTAGAGCGGCGCGGCGCCGGAAATGTGGATCGCCGCGTGGCCGAAGCCGAGCGTGGGCGTCGGCACGCCGGGCATGCCGTTCTCGCCGCCCGTCCAGTGCGCGAGCGGAGAGTTCTCCAGGAAGTAGGCCAGTTCGGCGAAGGCGATCGTGATCATCGCGAAATAGATACCGACCCGGCGCAGCGCGAAGATGCCGACGAGGATGCCGAGCAGCGCCGCGCAGATGGTGCCGATGAGCAGGGCAAGCCAGACGCTCGTGATCACCTTCGCCGTCAGCAGGTAGGCGGTCACGAAGCCGCCGGTCCCGAAAAACGCCGACTGGCCGAAGGAGAGCAGCCCGCTGAGGCCGAAGAGGAGATCGAAACCGATGCCGATCAGGCCCCAGATCAGGATTCGGGTCAGCAAGTCATAGCCGGCGCCGATGAGCGGCGCGAGCAGCGGCAGCACGAGCAGCGCCAGGGCAAGCAGCAGTTCCGGCCCGGCGGCGCGGCGGAACCCGCCGGAACGATCCGGCACGCTCATTGCCGCCCCTCCACGCCGAACAGTCCCTGCGGCCGGACGACCAGGATCACCGCCATCACGATGAACAGCATCACGTCCGAATAGCTCGTGTTGAAGGCGCTGGTGAGGCTGATGATCTCGCCGGCGACCAGCCCGCCGACCACGGCGCCCGGAAACGAGCCGAGCCCGCCGATGACGACGACGACGAAGGACTGGACCAGAACATTAGCGCCCATGTCCGGGTTGACCGAAACGATCGGCGCATAGACCACGCCGGCGAAACCCGCCGCGGCGGCGCCGAGCACGAAGACGAGCAGGAAGGTCTTGCTCGCATTGATGCCCAGCATGTCGACCATGGCGTTATCCTCGATGCCGGCGCGCACGATCAGCCCGACGCGGGTGCGGTAGAGCACGAAATAGAGCCCCGCCAGCACGGCGAGGACGATCGCCGCCGCCTCGAGCCGGTAGAGCGGATAGATCAGCCGCCCGATATGCACGATGCCCATGCTCCAGCCCGGCGGCGACACGGTCTGGCTGGCACCGCCGAAGAAGAGGCGCACGGCCTCGACCATGACGATGCCAAGCCCGTAGGTGACCAGGATCTGATCCTCGTGGTTGCGCGCATAGAAGAAGCGCAGCAGCCCGCGCTCCAGCACCACCCCCAGCACTGCGAGCGTGCCGACACCGGCAAGCATCGCCAGGCCGAAGGAGCCGGTGTGCGACATCACGACGAACGCCGCATAGGCGCCGATCATGAAGAACACACCGTGCGCGAAGTTGAGCACCCCGAGCGTGCCCAGGATGATCGTCAGCCCCGAACTCACGAGCGCGAGCAGGGTGCCCAGTATCAGGCCGTTGAAGCCCTGCGACATCAGGAGAGTCAGCGAAGGCATGCCGGCATTCTTCTTTTCATTGGAGGATCGGTTCCGAAGTTCGCGGCTCGACGATTACTTGTAGGCGCCGAGCTTGCAGCCGAAATAGCCCTCGGGAATCATCACCTTCTCGCCGGGAACGAGATCGACGAGTTCGTAGTAATCGTCCTTGCCCTTCATGTCGGACTTCTTCTTGCCGCGCACGACGGCGACCGGGCGGACCATCTGGTGATCGTAAGCGGCGTAGTAGACCTCGCCCAGAGTGCTGTCGACCTTCTTGCCGCTCTCCAGCTCCTTGATCACCGAAACAGGATTGAACGTGCCGGCCGCCTGCACCGCCAGCGCCCAGACATAGGTCTGCATGTAGGCGATGTTGGCGGTCCATTCGGGCTTGTAGCCAAATTTCTTCTCGAAGGTCGTCACGAAGGTCTTCGCCAGCGGGAACTTGTCCTGCAGGATCCAGTTGAAGTCGATCGTGCCGTAGACGCCTTCCATGATGCCCGGGCCGGATTCCTGGTACTGGAACGGCGAGATGTTCGGCACCACCAGCGTCATCTTCGGCAGCACGCCGAACTGCTTGGCCTGCTTGTTCGAGGCGATCGAGTCATTGCCGAACTCGATATTGATGAACACGTCGGCATCGCTGTTGGCGATGTTGATGAGCGCCGAGCTGAAATCCGAGGTCGGGAACGGCACGACCTGCTTGTTCACCGTCTTCCAGCCGAGCGCCTCGGTCGCCTTCTCCATCGAGGCGGCGAACGACGTGCCATAGGTGTAGTCGGGGATCAGGTAGGCCGCCTTGCGGTTCTTGCCGAGCGCCTTGACCAGCACCGGCGAGAGCGCCTCGGCCGCCATGTAGCCAGGCGCCTGCGAGCGGAAGCCGTAGCGCTGGCAGTCCTTGCCGGTGGTCGCGTTCGAACCGCTGGCGCCGACCATGTTCACCACCTTCTCGCGCTGGGCAAGTTTCTCGAGGGCGATCGCGGTGGCGCTGGAGACGCTGCCGGTGATCATGATCGCCTTGTCGTGGTTGATGAAGCGCGTCTGCGCCTGCACGGCGGGGTTCGGCTTGGTCTCGGAATCGGCGTAGCCGAACTTGATCTTCTTGCCGAGGACACCCTTGCCCTTCATGCCCCATTGCTGCGCCGCGGCATCGTTGGCATTGATCTGCTCGATGGCAAGCTGGTAGCCGCGCAGCTCGTCCTTGCCGTCCTGCGAATAGGAACCTGTCAGCGGCACGGTGATCCCGACGAAGATCGAATCCTTGCCGACACCGGCCGGAAAGGTGCCAATCGTCTCGGCGGCGAGGGCCTGGCGCACGAGCGCTTCCGGCAGCATCAGCCCGCCGGCCGCACCGAGGCCGAATTTGAGCGCGCCACGGCGGCCGAGATCGAAACCATTTTTCTTAGACATTATGTTTCCCCTCAAGAGTTTACCTCACCCTGCCCCGCCGCACGCGGTTACATGATCCCGCTTGCGCCGGAGCGGATGAGTGCGGACGCAGGCCACTTGTGCGACTTGCGCCCAACCCTCGATGTACCGGATCGAAATAAAGATCAAATGTTTTCCTGCACGCACTGCGCCGATCGCGGGATTCCCCCGCGCCGTGCCGGCCTGCCGCCCAGGCTTCATGGATGCCCCGGCGGCTGCCGACAGCCTCAAGCTCGCGGAATCGTGACCCCGATCATGCCACCCGCCCGGGTGGGGCCAGCCAGGGCGGCGTTTGACTCACCCTTGGAGCCCCCCCCCCGAGCGGCGATCCGCCCGCGGGCGGCTGTCACCTCGTGTCCAGAACCCCGGCAAATCATGGGGTGAACAGTCCGCCTGTTCCTGAAATTCACCCGCGAATGTCCGGAACAAGCAGACCACCAGAGCGACATCCGATCCAGCAGGGTCGGTGTGTGGTCTAATCCGACAGATGCGAGAACATGGGCTTGCCGGGGCACTCCAGCCGGGCAGCCAGGATTCGCGCCGATCCGGAATCGGTGATGAACAGGGTACGATTGTCGGTCCCGCCAAAGGCCAGATTGGTGACGTGCGTGCTGCCGCAGGAGACGATACGATACAGCGGTTCGCCCAACGGGCTCATCACCCAGACCGCCCCCAATCCGAAATGCGCGATGAGCAGCCGTCCCTCCTTGTCCAACGCCAGCCCGTCGGGGCCACCACCGCCGGAAAGCTGCACGAAATTGCCAACCTTTCCGACCGTTCCATCCCGCAGCAACGGCACGCGCCAGACCGCGTTGGCCCGCGTCACGGCGAGATAGAGCGCGGTCTCGTCAGCATTCATCACCAGTCCGTTAGGGCTCGGAACATTGTCGAGCAGGCAGGTGATCTCCCCGCCCGGGCGAAGGCGGAACAGCCGGCCCGTCGGATCGTGCAGCCCGGTCATGCCCTGGTCGGTGAAATAGAGATCGCCATTGGCGGCAAAGAACAGGTCGTTCACCGCCTTGAACCGCTCGAGACCGGCGCGTTCGAGATAAGGCACGACACGCCCGCTGCCCGGCTCGTGCAGCATGACCCCGTGCTTGTAATCGGCGATGAACACGCGGCCGTCGCGGTGAATCTTCAGGCCGTTCGGCCAGCCGTCATATTCGGCGGCAACCGCGAAATCGCCGGCCGGCGAGACGGTGAGAATGCGGCCGTTGACGATATCGACGCACCAGAGCGTGCCATCGCGGTCGAAGGAGGGCCCCTCCAGCATCGAGCGCGCCGGCATGCCCTGCGGCTGGCCCCGTGTCCATTCATTGTCCGGTTCCGCCTGGTTGAGCGCGTCCGGCAGGCGGGCAAAGGTCTCCGTGCGAATCACCTCTGGCGGTGCGAAGAACATGGCAAAATGCCTCTCTGAGTGGCGCTGGTGGTTATCGTCAGCCGAGGCCGAGCAGGCGCCGCGCCAGATCGGCATCGGGCGGCAGGTCCAACCGGACGGCGTGCCCCGCGAGGCCCGGCGTCGAGGCCGGAAACAGTTGCAGGACGATCGGATCATGCCCCGGGATCACGTGGAGCGGGCCATCCGCCAGTTCCTGGACGCGTTCATACCCGTCGAGCATTTCGCCGAGATGGAGCAGGATCGGGAACACCGCGCCGTGCAGGTAGCCGGAATAGAAATGCGATGCGTCCGACGCCAGAACCACCTTGCCACGCCCCGTCGCGACACGCACGACCTGCAGGCCCGGCGCGTGGCCGCCGATCCTGTGGAGGCTGACCCCGGGCGCGATCTCCGCATCGCCGTCGTGGAAATGGACACGGCCGCCGAAGACCTGGCGCACCATGCCGACGACCTCATCGCATTCATAAGGACCGCGCGTGATCGCCCGGCCCATCTGCCGCCCCGTGGCATGCGCCATTTCCCGGTCCTGCAGATGGAATGTCGCCTTCGGGAACGCGTCGTAATTGCCGGCGTGATCGTAATGCAGATGGGTCAGGACCACATCGCTCACCGCCCCCGCATCGATGCCGATCGCCGCGAGAAGCTCGACCGGGTCGGCGAGCATCCTGCGGCCGCGCCGCTTTCCCGCCTCGCTGCCGAAACCGGTATCGACGACGATACAGCGCGATTCATCGCGAATGGCCCAGACGAAGTAATCGATGACGCCGTCGCCCTCCTCGGGCGCCCGGCCCAGCGCCACCTGATCGGCGCGCAGCACGTGCGTGGCATAGCGGAGCGCGTGGATCTCGTAGGCAGGCGCGCCGGTCATGACTCGCGCCCGCCGCCGAGTTCGACACCGGCGAGATCCTCGCTGAAGCGGGCAATCGCCGTGTGGTCCTGCCCTTCCCCAAGGGCGCCGCGGCCGGCACTCCACAATTCACGGCACAACGCGGCGAAGGGGGTGGGGGTTTCGGTCTCGCGCGCGACGCCGAGCGCGGTCGACAGATCCTTCACCATCAGGTCGAGGCTGAACCCGCTGTCGAAGCGGCGCGACAGCACGAACTGGCGGAACTTGCGCTGGGTGCTGTTGTTCATGCCCGTGGAGGCATTGAGCACATCCACCATCAGCGCCGGATCGAGTCCGAAACGCTGGCCGATCAGCAAGGCTTCGATGCCGATCAGGAACCCGCCGGCGGACACCAGATTGTTCAACGCCTTCATCGCCTGACCGGCGCCGACGCCGCCGACATGGGTGATCGAGGAGCCCATGGCCCGCAACAAGGGCTCGACGGCCTGAAGATCCGCCGCATCGCCGCCGGCCATGATCGCCAGTTCGCCGGTTTCGGCGCGGGAGACGCCACCGGAGACCGGCGCATCCACCAGACGCACGCCCTTGGACTCCAGGGCCTCGGCAATCTGGCGGGTCGCGCCGGGTTCGCCGGAACTCATCTCGACCACGATCGCACCCTCGCGCAGCGCGGAGCGGATTGCCTCGATCACGCCCCGCACCTGCACGCTCGATGGCAGCATGGTGATGACCGCATCGGCCTCCACCGCCGCGCGCTCGGGCGTCGAAGCGGCCCGGCCGCCGATCCGCGCTGCGAAGTCCTCCGCCCGGCCGGGCGTGGCGTCGCAGACACGAACATCGAAGCCCGCATCGACCAGCCGGGCCGCCATCGGCCAGCCCATCTTGCCGATGCCGATGAACCCGACACGCGCGACCGGCGCCATCCTCAGGCTCCGCTCGCCGTCCCGCTCGCCGTCCCTTCCGTGGGCGCGCCCTCGGCAACCAGCACCTCATGCGCCGCCTTGAACGCGTCCAGCCCGGCCGGGATGCCGCAATAGGCCGTGGCGTGCAGCAGCGTGGCCTTGATCTCCTCGACCGAAACACCGTTGCGCAACGCGCCCTTCACATGCAGCTTGATCTCCGGCGACCGGCCGAGGGCGGTGAGCATGGCGAGGTTCAGCAGGCTCCGCGTCTTCCTGTCGAGCGTCGGGTCGCCCCAGGCCCAGCCCCAGGCCCAGGCGGTGGTGGCCCGCTGGAACGCCATCATGAAGTCGTCGGCCCTGGCCATCGACGCGTCGACATAATCGGGGCCGAGCACATCGCGGCGGATCGGCATGCCTCGTTCGAACAGCGCCTGATCGGCGCGTTCGTCATCCTCGTTTCCGGACACGGTATTTTCTCCGTTATTTTCGGGGCGCCAGCGTATTCCGCTGCGTCAGCCAAAATGCGTATTTGAAGCTACCGGCCGTTTGACGACCCTGTCAATCTTCCCGCGGCCAGAGCATCGTCCGATGCGATGAAGCCGCCTGATCGGACAAAGATGCTGGATTTGCCAGCAAGGTAAGGCATGGCTTCCGATCCGGCAGGATCGGCACGTGTCCTGGCCCGGCTGCTTCCGCCCCACCGGACGGACCGGCCCCATGGTCGCGGCTCGACCACTGGGCG
>JAJZFF010000068.1 GCA_021805485.1 Pseudomonadota bacterium | reverse complement strand
CTGCCTCCGCCATTGCGTTACTCCAGAATCCAGGGAAGGGAGATTTCCCGACCTATATAGGGGTCATCGGCGCGCGCGGCCACCGGCGGCGAGCAGGCGTTCCCGCCAGGCGGCGAGCGCGGCGCGGCCGGCGGCGCGGTCGAAGCGGCGCGCCCGTGCCACGCCGGCCGCGCCCAGCGCGGCGCGCCGGTCCGGATCGCGGGCCAGGGCGATGAGTGCGGCGGCGATCGCGGCGGGATCGTCCGGATCGATGACCAGCGCCGCCCCGCCCGCGACCTCGGGCAGGCCGCCGCGGTCGGAACAGACCAGCGCCGCGCCGCTGGCCATCGCCTCCAGCGCGGTGAGGCCGAACGGCTCCGGCCAGCGGCTCGGCACCGCGACGATGGCGGCACGCGCCATCGCCGCCAGCACCTCCGGATGCGGACGATAGCCGCGCAGAACCACCCCGGCTGCCTCGGCCCGCGGCCGCAGCGCGCGGAGGAAGGGTGTTTCGGGACTGTCCGGGCCGAAGCGGTCGGCGCCGATCATCTCCGCCCGCCAGCCGGGCAGCGCCGGCAGGGCGGCGGCGCAGGCGGTGACGAAGCTGTCCGCGCCCTTGTCGGCGACGACGCGCCCGGCGAACAGGATCAGCGCCTCGCGCGGTTCGGCCGGCGGCGGCAGGGCGTCGAGATCGAGGCAGTTCGGCAGCAGGGCGACGGCAGCCTCGTCAACGCCCAGCCCTTCGAGCAGCCGGCCGCGCAGAAAGCGCGAGACCGTGGCGACACCAGCGAGCCTGCCGAGCAACGCCGCCCGCTCGGCGGCGCTGCGGGCGGCGGGCATGGATTGCGGGTCGTTGTGCAGCACGAGCCCGACCGGGTGCGGCAGGCAGCCCGCGAGGAACAGCGCGATGTCCGGCCGGTTATGGACCTCGACGAGGTCGGGCGGTTCGGCCCGCAGCGCGGCGAGGGCGGCGGCGGCGTAGCGGCGGGCAAAGGGCGCGGGCGGCCAGAAGGACGGCACGAGTGCGCGGAAGAGCGGCGCGGTGAAGGCCGGTGTCGGCGGCGCGGGGCCGAGCACCAGCGGCGCGAAGCCATCCGGCTCGGCGTTCAGCATCCGCACCAGGAGCCCGATCGCGCCGGTCGCCGCCGGGGCGAAGGCCTCGCGCGGGGGCAGCAGCACGGCGACGCGCCGCCTTGCCAAGCCGCCGCCGGCGTCTAGCATCGAGCCGTAGGAGGAACCCGCCATGCCCTATCTCATCGAAACCTACGACCGTCCCGGCCACGCCCAAACGCGCGCCGATCACCGGGCCGCCCATATCGCGTATCTCGACGCAAACAAAGCCAGCCTGCTGGCTTGCGGCGCCAAGCTCAGCGACGATGGCGCAAGCGCGCTCGGCGGGGTCTATCTGCTCGATGTCGAGACCCGCGCCGCGGCCGAGGCCTTCATCGCCGCCGACCCGTTCACCCGCGCCGACCTCTTCGACCGCGTCGAGATCACCCGCTGGCGCAAGGCGTATCTGGACGGCCGGAGCTATCTCTGAGCGCGCGCAACTGCGAAGGACTTGCATCGCGCGGTCAATGGCTTGGGCGTCCCGCGCAACCCTGCCATACGCGGGCGGGCATGCCGCGATTGTTGCGATGCAGTATCCTATCCGCGAGTTGAACGTGGCCAGGAGATCGTCATGCGTCTCGTGCCTCTCACGCTCGCCTTCGGTGCCGCCCTCGTCCTCGCCCTGCCGCCCGCGCGGGCCGAAGATCCGCTCCGCGCCCAGGCGAAGCAGCTCTTCGGCGTGATCCCGGAGATCGCCCCGGAAGTGCCGGACAACCCGACAACGCCGGCCAAGGTCGATCTCGGGCGCATGCTCTATTTCGACCCGCGCCTGTCCGAGAGCCACAATATCAGCTGCAATTCCTGCCACCTGATCGGCCTCGGCGGGGCCGACGGGCGGGCCAATTCGATCGGCCACAACTGGCAGCACGGCGCGCGCAACGCACCGACCGTGTTCAACGCCATGTTCAACACGGCCCAGTTCTGGGACGGCCGCGCCAAGGACCTGAAGGAGCAGGCCGGCGGCCCGATCGTCAACCCGATCGAGATGAGCATCACCAAGAGCCACGCCGTGGCGCAGCTCAAGGGCATCCCCGGCTACGTCACCGCGTTCAAGGCCGCCTTCCCCGGCGATGCCGACCCGATCACCTACGGCAATATCGAGCGCGCGATCGCCGTTTTCGAATCGACCCTGATCACCCCCGATGCGCCGTTCGATCTCTGGCTCAAGGGCGACGACGCCGCGCTCTCCGGGCCGGCCAAGAAGGGGCTCGCGACCTTCATCGATGCCGGCTGCGCGGCCTGCCATAACGGCATCAACATCGGCGGGCGGATGTATGCGCCGTTCGGCGTCGTCGAGAAGCCGGGCTGGGAATATCTGCCGCCCAACGACCACGGCCGCCTCGCCGTCACCAACACGGTCGCCGACGACTATGTCTTCAAGGTTCCCGGCCTGCGCAACGTCGCGCTCACCGCGCCCTATTTCCACTCGGGCTCGGCCTGGAGTCTGACCCAGGCGGTGACGGTGATGGCCCGCTCGCAGCTCGGCAAGACCCTGTCGGACAGCGAGATCCAGGACATCGTCGCCTTCCTCGACAGCCTCACCGGCAAGCAGCCGCAGGTCGTCTTCCCGATCCTGCCCCCGAGCGTGGCGACGACGCCGCAGCCGGTCGAATAGCGGCTCGTACGTAATCTCCGCAACTCGCCGGAAGCGTCTGCCCGTGTTATCGAATGGAGGTGCCGGCTGGACGGATGGGCACAAGCCTGACGTCCGGCCGCATTGATGGGCCAGGCGCATTCGGGGCCAGGCGCATTCGAGGAAAGGAGCTTGCCATGCGGCGATGGAGGCGGAGCGGCGCGCGGGCCGCGGCGGTGGCCGCGTTTCTGGCCGTGCCTCTGGCCGCGATTCCGGGCGCCCGGCTCCGGGCCGCCGGGCCGCCGGCGGCCGCTGGGCTCGCCTTCGTCGTCAACTCCGCGGAGGCCTCGCTCAGCGTCATCGATATCACCACCGGCCAGGAACTGCGCCGCATCCCGGTGCAGCGCGAGCCGCACCACATGGCGCTGAGCCCGGATCACGCCTCGCTGCTGGTCGGCGACACCGTCGGCAACACGGTCTATTTTCTCGACCCCCGCAGCGGCGCGGTGCAGCGCCAGGTCACGATCAGCGATCCGTACCAGCTCCAGTTCAGCCCGGACGGAAAATGGCTGGTGGTGAACGGACTGGCGCGCAACCAGGTGGACATCTACGACGCCGCCAGCCTGCAGCTCGCCCACCGCGTGGCGCTGGCGGCGATGCCGAGCCACGCCAATTTCACGCCCGATTCGAAAATCGTGTTCGTCTCCCTTCAGCGCACCAACCGGCTCGCCGCGATCGAGGTCGCCAGCGGCCGCGTGCTGTGGAACGTCGATGTCGGCGCGACCCCGGCGGGGGTGCTGTTCCATGACGGCGAGGTGCTCGTCGGCCTGATGGGTGACAACGCGATCGGCGTGGTGGACGCCGCCGACGGCCACATCCGCCGGCGCATCCCGACCGGACGCGGCGCACACAACCTGTTCCTGTCCCCAGACGGCCGCTTCATCTACGCCACCAACCGCGTCGACAGTACGATCTCAGTGCTCGATGCCCACACGCTGCATGTCGAGCGCAGCTTCGCCGTGAGCGGCGGCCCGGACGATCTCGATTTCGCCCCGGACGGGATGATCTGGGCGACGCGGCGCTTCGCCCATTCGGTGGCGATCATCGACCCGGTCAGCGGCACCTGGCGCGTCATTCCCGCTGGGCGCTCGCCGCACGGCATCTGGCTCAACACCCACGACAGCTTCCCGCCCGCCGGCGCAACGGCGCCGCGCAAACTCTCCTGAGCCGCGTGACCGACCCGTTCGATACCCTCGCCGGCTGGATCGAGGAGCATCTGCTGCTCCCGCTGCTCTACGCCATCGGCGGCATGGCGTGGGAGGATGTCGCGTATGGCTGGGCGCTGTTCGCCGTCTATGGCGCGGCGCAGGTGGGGCTGATGTATGCCCTCTGCGTGCCGCTGGAACGCTGGCGGCCGGTGGAACGCTGGGCGAACCGGCGCGCCGTGCTGACGGACGTGCTCTACACGCTGATCGCGCGCATCGGCGTGCTGCCGCTGGTGACGTTCGTTGCCTTCTATCGCATCCAGGTCGGGCTGAATGGCTGGCTCACCGACCATGGCTACGTGCCGCCGACGCTGGAGCGCCTCGCGCCGGCGCTGCTCGGGCACCCCTACGTGACATTCGTGATCTATGCCCTGGTGCTCGACTTCGCCGATTACTGGCGCCACCGTCTCTCGCACCGGTTCCGGTGGTGGTATGCGCTGCATGCGCTGCACCACGCGCAGCGGCAGATGACCTTCTGGTCCGACGACCGCAACCATCTGCTCGACGATTTCATCGCCGCGCTGTGGTTCGGCGTCATCGCGCTCGCCATCGGCGTGCCGCCGCTGCAATTCCCTCTGCTGGTGCTGGTGCTGCGCTTCCTCGAAAGCCTGTCCCACGCCAATGCGCGCCTGTCCTTCGGCCGGCTCGGCGAACGGCTGCTGATCTCGCCGCGCTTCCATCGCGCCCATCACGGCGTGCTCGCCGCCGGGCAGCGGAGCTGCAACTACGGCGCTGTTTTCCCGTTCTGGGACATGGCCTTCGGCACCGCGGATTTCAGCCGCGACTACCCGGCCACGGGCGACCCTGACGCCGAAGAGTCGCTTGCCAGTGGCGGCTATCTGGCGCAGCAATGGGCCGGGCTTCGCGGCCTCGTGGCCGCCTTCGGGGGAGTGCGATCGTGACGATGACGGGTGTGGGATGACGGCGCTTTCGGCACGGAGGATGCTCGCCGGCCTGGCCGTGGCGCCGGTGCTGGCGATGAGCGGATGCGCCGGACCGCAGGAATATGTGCACTACCGCTGCAGTCACGGCGCCCGCCTGAATGTCAGCTTCCAGACCAGCGCGCACACCGTCACCATCAACGACATGGTCGGCCAGCAGCATGTGCTGCGGGAGGTCTCCTCCGACGGCACCCAGACCGTCTATCAGGACGTCGCCGTCCGCTTCGTGCGCGACGGCAACACCGCCGAGTACAGCAGCATCCAAGGGGTTCGACGCGACTTGAGCTGCGTCGCCGAACAGCCGGTCACGTCAGCCACGCCGGCGTGGGGAGATTCTTCGCCCTCAGGAAATCCGGGTTGAACAGCTTGGACTGGTAGCGCGCGCCGCCGTCGCAGAGGATCGTCGCCACGGTGTGGCCGGGGCCGAGCGCGCGGGCGATACGGATGGAAGCCGCGACGTTCAGCCCGGCCGAGCCGCCCACCGAGAGGCCTTCGTGGATGAGCAGGTCGAACACCTGTTCCAGCGCCTCCGCGTCCGGGATGCGCTCGGCATCGTCGATCGGCGCGCCCTCGAGATTGCCCGGGACGCGGGACTGGCCGATGCCCTCGGTGATCGAACTGCCGCTGACGGTGAGGTCGCCGTTTTTGACCCAGCCATAGAGCCCGCTGCCCTCGGGATCGGCGAGGACGATGCGCACCCGCGGACTGCGCTCCTTCAGCGCCATCGCCACGCCGGCCAGCGTGCCGCCGGTGCCGCAGGCGCAGGTGAACGCGTCCAGCTTGCCTTGCGTCTGCTCCCAGATCTCGCGCCCGGTGGTGAGGCGGTGGCCCTCCCGGTTGGCGGGGTTGTCGAACTGATTGGCCCAGACGGCGCCGATCTCCTCGGCCAGGCGGCGCGAGACGTGGACGTAATTGCCGGGATCGCGGTACGGCTTCGCCGGCACCAGGCGCAGATCGGCCCCGATCATGCGCAGGAAGTCGATCTTCTCCCGGCTCTGGGTCTCCGGCATGACGATGACGCTGCGGTAGCCGCGCGCGTTGCCGACCAGGGTGAGGCCGATGCCGGTATTGCCGGCGGTGCCCTCGACGATGGTGCCGCCGGGCTTGAGCAGGCCGCGCTGCTCGGCGTCCAGGATGATCGCCAGGCCGGCACGATCCTTCACCGAGCCGCCGGGGTTCATGAATTCGGCCTTGCCCAGGATGGTGCATCCGGTCGCCTCCGAGGCGCGGCGCAGACGGATCAAGGGCGTGTTGCCGATGGCGCCGATGAGCCCATCCACGGGGTGCGCAAAGGGATGCAGCGACGGGGGTGCGCTCATGCCTTGGTCTCCTCGGATGCCAGCATGCGTCCTGCCAGTATGCGTCCTGCCGGCATGCGTCTTGCCAGCATGCGTCTTGAACGCCCCGGTGGGAAGTGCGATGGGCAGGCGACGGCAGGAGGATGGGGACGATGATCCGTGACGTGGCGCCACGCGATGCGTGGCAGGCGCTCAGCATCGAGCCGCGCGCGCAGCTCTGCGATGTGCGCACGGACGCCGAATGGACGTTCGTCGGCCTGCCCGACCTGACGCCGGTGGGCAAGCAGGTGCTGCTGCTGCCATGGCAGACCTACCCGGCGATGACGGTGAACGCCGATTTCGCCGCCCAACTGCGCGACGCCGGGCTGGCGCCGGAAGACCCGATCTACTTCATCTGCCGCTCCGGCGCGCGCAGCCGGGCCGCCGCGATGGCGGCGCGCGAGGCGGGCTTCCTCCATGTCTACAACGTCGCCGACGGGTTCGAGGGCGGGCTCGATGCCGAGGGCCATCGCGGCCAGCTCGCCGGGTGGAAGGCCGATGGCCTGCCCTGGCGGCAGCGCTGAGACCAACCCCGGCACATCGCGGCAAGGGTTGCCGCCGCCCCGTTCAGGTGACATAACTTCCATACGCCGAGAATACGGCGGCATGAACCACGTGGAGGAACGGTATGATTTCTTTCAGAAACCGCCTGCTCGGCGGATGCGCGGCGGCGTTGATCGCCCTCGGCTTCGCGGCCGGCGGGGCGTATGCTGCCGATGTGACGCAGGAGCGGCTGCTCAACGCCGATCAGGAAGCCGGCAACTGGATTCTGCACCACAAGGATTTCTCGGCCCATCGCTACGCGACGCTCGACCAGATCAACGCCAGCACGGTCAAGAACCTGAAAGTGGCGTGGACGGTGCAGCTCGGCGGCATCGAGGGCGGCGGCATCTGGTCGCATGGCGGGCTCGAAGGTACGCCGCTGGCCGAGGACGGGTTCCTCTACGTCACCGATGGGTGGGGCTCGGTCTACAAGATCGATACCCACGGCGGCGAGGGCAAGCTCGTCTGGAAGATGGACCCCAAGACCGACCATGACTGGGCCGGCGCCATCGCCTGCTGCGGTGTGGACAATCGCGGCGTCGCGCTGTGGGGCGACATGGTCATCTCCCATACGCTGGACGGCCGCCTCGTCGCCACCGACAAGGAGAGCGGCAAGGTTCTGTGGCAGCGCCAGATCGCCAATCCCGACAAGGGCGAGGTCGTCACCGGCGCGCCGCTCGTCGTCAAGGGCATGGCCATCACCGGTGTCGCCGGGGCCGAATACGGCATCCGCGGCTGGATCGCCGCCACCGATCTCAAGACCCACGCCGAGGTCTGGCGCACCTACACCATTCCGGCCAAGGGCGAGCCCGGCTCCGAGACCTGGAAGGATGACCACAACGCGGCGGCCAATGGCGGCGGCTCGACCTGGGTGACGGGCAGCTACGACCCGTCGACCAACACCATCGTCTGGGGCGTCGGCAACCCGGGTCCGGACTGGGATTCCGCCTACCGGCCGGGCGACAATCTCTACACCGACAGCTCGCTGGCGGTCGACGCCGATACCGGGCGGATCAAGTGGCACTTCCAGCATACGCCGAACGATCCGTACGACTATGACAGCGTCGCCGAGAACGTTCTCGCCGATGTCAACGGTCCGCACGGGGCGATGAAGATCGCGCTCGAGGCCGACCGCAACGGCATCGGCTACGCGGTCGATCGCAATACCGGCAAGTTCATCTGGGCGACGCCGTTCGTGAAGAAGCTGACCTGGACGAAGGGGGTCAACCCGGAAACCGGCAAGCCGATGGAGTACGATGCCTCCAAAGGCCAGCAGATCTACAATCCCGAGGCGACCCCGACGCGCACCAACAAGGTCACGATCATCTGCCCGGGCAACATGGGTGGCAAGAACTGGCCGCCGACCGCCTATAATCCGAAGCTGCAGACCTGGTACATCCCGGTCATCGAGAGCTGCAATAAAGTGACGGTGGAAGAGACCGTTCCCGGCAAGTCCTACAAGTCGCGCGAGTTCTTCACCGGCGGCGGACCCTCGAACCCGATCAAGATCACCGGCAGCGTCACCGCCATCGATGCCGCGACCGGCAAGATCACCGGCAAGCTCGAGACCCCGTTCCCGATGCTGGGCGGCCTGCTGGCGACTCCGGACCTCGTCTTCGCCGGCCAGCCGGACGGTCACGTCATGGCACTCGATGCCAAGACGCTCGCCAAGCTGTGGGACTTCAACACCGGTGGTGGCGTCAGCGCCCCGCCGATGACCTTCTCCGTGGACGGCAAGCAGTATATCGCGCTGCTGGTTGGCCAGGGCGGCGCCTGGGATAAGTGGTTCATCGACGGTACGCCCGAGCTCAAGAAGATCGCGCCGAGCTCGACCCTCTACGTGTTCGGCCTCTGATCGGCCTGCGCCCCGCTGCGCGAGCGGCGGGGCGCCCTCCTCTTTGCGAGATGACGATGAGACGTGACGGAAACACCAGAGGCCCCTCGCTCCTGGTTCGGGGATTGTTCGTGCTTGCTGCGCTCCTCGCCGTAACCGCTGGCATTGCGCGGGCTCAGCCGCCGGCTCCGAGCCCGGCCGATCTCGAGCTCGGCAAGAAGCTCTACCGGACCAACTGCGCCGGCTGCCACAAATGGCACGGCAACGGCGGTGGCGGCTATGGCGGCGATGCGCTGTCGCTGCGCCACACCACGCTGGACCGCGAGCAGATCATCACCACCATCGGCTGCGGGCGCCCGAGCACCGGGATGCCCTATCATCTTCGCGACGCCTATGAGGGCGACGAGAAGAAGTGCTACGGCCTCGGCCCGAGCGACCTCTCGCCCGGCATGGTGCTGGCGGCGAACGCGTTTCTGCGCCCGAGCGAGATCGGCATCATCGCCGACTATGTGCTGGCCCGCGTCAAGGGCCGCGGCGAGCCGGGCTACGATGATTGCCTGGAATTCTTCGGCACCGGCTCCCGCGTGTGCAACATCTTCAAATCACCGGTCGAGGGCGGTCCCGCGGCCGCGCCCCCAGGAAAATGAGCGTGGGAATGAGGGTGCGAATGAAGGCGCAAATCGCCGCGCGAAGGACCCGGCCCGTGGCTCGCCACGGCGCCTTTGCGCTGGCCTTCACTCTGCTCCTGGCGTTGCCGGCCGCCCGCGCCGCCGAGCAGCCCGCCGGCGAGCCGAT
>JAJZFF010000216.1 GCA_021805485.1 Pseudomonadota bacterium | reverse complement strand
GCGCCTGCTGGAGCGGCTCGGCCTGGTGCGGGTGGCCGAGGAGGGGGCGGACCTGGCGGCGCGGCTCGCCGCCATGTTGCCGGTCGTGCTGGCGGAGCGGGCGCCACCGGCACGGCGCGCCGGCGTGATCGATCTCGATGGCGCGCGCCGCGCCGCCGCGGCGATCGCCGACCTCGCGGCCACGCGGAGCCCCGCGCCGGTGCCGGCGGCGCCAGCCCCGGTGCAAGCGGCGCCGACGCCGGCGCATGGCCGGCGCGTCGCCTATGTCATGAAGCGCTACCCGCGGCTCAGCGAGACCTTCATCCTCAACGAGATCTGCGCCATGGAGGAACTCGGCGAGCGGCTCGAAATCTATTCGCTGCTGCCGCCGGAGCCGCCGCCGCACCATCCCATGGTGTCGCGGGTCGCGGCGCCGGTGCACCATCTGCCGCTCACCCTGGGCCGGAAGCTGGCGGTGCTGGCGCGGGCCCACGCGGCGAGTCTGGCGGCGGCGCCGCTGCGCTATGCCGGCGCGGTCGGCCGCGCCGCGCTCTGGTCGGTGCAGTCGCCGAACCCGCTCTCGGTGTGGAAGCAGTTCCTGCGGGCCGGGTTCCTGGCCACGCTTTGCCGCGAGCGCGGCATCACCCACATCCACGCCCATTTCGCCAATGCGCCGGCGGCGGTGGCGCGATTCGCCTCGGTCATGTCGGGACGGCCGTTCAGCTTCACGACCCACGCCAAGGATCTGTACCTGACGCCGGCAAAAGTCATACGCAAGCGCGTGAACGCCGCCGCGTTCGTGGTCACCTGCACGCATCACAATGTGGAGTATCTGCGCCAGGTGCTGCCGGCGGAGTCGCACCGCAAGGTGAACCTCATCTATCACGGCATCGATCTATCGCGGTTCCGCTATCGCGTGCCGCGCTACAGCTTCCTGGCGCTCGGCGCGGAGGCGCAGATCCTGTGTGTGGCCAGGCTGGTGGCGAAGAAGGGGCTCGATGATCTGATCGCCGCCTGTGCCATTCTGGCGGCCCAGGGGCAGCGGTTCCGCTGCCGCATCGTCGGCGCCGGGCCGCTGCGCGAGACGCTCGCTGCCGACATCGCCGCCCGTGGCCTCGATGGCGTCGTCACGCTCGAAGGGGCGATGACCCACGACAATCTGATCGGGCTGTTCGCCCAGGCGGACCTCTTCGCGCTCGCGCCGCGCATCACCGACGATGGCGATCGCGACGGGATTCCCAATGTCATCGTCGAGGCGATGGCGACGGGCGTGCCCGTGGTTTCCACCGCGGTCTCGGGCGTCCCCGAGCTGGTCGAGCACGAGCGCACCGGGCTCCTGGTGCCGCCGAACGACCCCGCGGCGCTGGCCGCGGCGATGGCGCGTCTGCTCATCGAGCCGATGCTCGGCCAGCGGCTGGCCGCCGCCGCGCGCAGCCGGCTCGATGGCTGCTTCGATTGCTGGCAGAACACGCGGGCGCTGCGGGGGCTCGTCGGCTCCCTCGTCTGCGAGGCGGTCACGCCCTCGCTCGCCGACGCCGACGCCGAGCCGGCGGCGGCGTGACGCCGATGCGGATCGTCTACCTCAATCTCGATCGCGGCATTCCGGTCCTTGGCGACAAGGGGGCCTCGGTGCATGTGCGCTCGGTCGTGACGGCGCTGGCGCGGCTCGGCCACGACGTGACGCTGGTCTGCTCGCGCGCCGGGGAGGGCAATGCGCCGCCGCCTGGGCGGCTGATCGAGCTTCCGCCGGCGATCGACGAGGCGGCGCTCCTCGCGGAGGGCGAGCGCCTCGGCCTGCCCGCCGCCACACTGGCCGAGCCACTGTATCGGCGCGAGCTGACCGTGCTGGCGCATGATCGCGCGCTGGTGGCGCGGGCGCTCGCCGCATTGGCGCTGGAAGGGGTGCGGCCGGATCTCGTCTATGAACGGCACGCTCTGTTCCATCTGGCCGGCATCGCCATCGCCGCGGCCTGCGGTGTGCCGCGCGTGCTCGAGGTGAACGCGCCGCTGGCGGAGGAGCAGGCACGATACCGTGGCCTCGCCCTGCGCGACCTCGCCGCCGAGCGCGAGGCGCGCTCGTGGCGGGGAGCGGATCTCGCCGTCCCGGTTTCGGACGACGTGCGCGCGCACCTGCTGGCCGCCGGGGTGCCGGATGCCCGCGTGCTGGTCACGCCGAACGGTGTCGACACGGGCTTGTTCCGGGCCGACCCGTTGGGCGCCGCCGAGGTCCGCCAGCGCTGGGGGCTGGGCGATGATCCAGTGATCGGCTTCGTTGGCAGTTTCAAGGCGTGGCACGGCGTCGGCTTCCTGATCGAGGCGCTGGGCCGGCTGCGCCAGGCGATACCGCGGGTGCGGCTGCTGGCGGTCGGCGCGGGGCCGAAGCTGGCCGAGGCGCAGGCGCTGGCTGCCTCGCTCGGCCAGGGCGAAGCGGCGGTGTTCACCGGCGCGGTGCCACACGCCGCGATCCCGGCGCATCTGGCGGCGATGGACCTGACGGTGGCGCCCTATCCAGCCCAGGACGGGTTCTATTTCTCGCCCCTGAAGATCGTGGAATCGCTGTCCGCCGGGCGGCCGGTGGTGGCGCCGCGCATCGGCCAGATCGAGTCCCTGCTGGCCGACGGTGTCACCGGGCTGCTCTATCCGCCCGACGACCTCTCCGCCTGCGTCACCGCGATCCGGCGGCTCCTCGACGAGCCTGGACTCTGCCGCCAGCTCGGCGGGCAAGCGGCCTCGCAGGCGCGGGCGGCCTGGGACTGGACCGCGGTGGTGAGCCGCGTGCTCGACCGTGCCGCCCGGGCGCCGGCATGCGAGGTGCTCGGATGAGTGCCATGCCCTGGCGCCTTCGCCGCTACCTCGGCGTTGAACGGCGGCGGATCCTGCTCGGCAGCCTGGCCATGGCGGCCCGGGCCAGCGTGCTCGTGCTGCTGCCCTGGCCGCTGAAATATCTCGTCAATGTCGTGATGTTCGGGAAGTCGCCGCCGCATTGGCTGGCGCATCTGTTGGGCTGGGCGCCGTCCGATCGGTTCCTGCTGCTGAACCTGCTCAGCGCGGTGATGCTGGCGCTCGCTCTGGCCGACTCGCTGCTCGATTATCTCGGCAACCGGCTGTTCCTGGAAGCCGGACAGCGCGTGGTCTTCTCGGTTCGCCAGGACCTGTTCGGCCACCTCGCCCGGCTCCCGCCCGCCTTTCACCGGGCGCGCCGCGGCGGCGAACTGATGTCGCGACTGAGCGAGGATGTTGGCCGGATGAAGGATCTGGTCACTGTGGTGGGTACGGCGCTGCTGCCGCATATGCTCACGCTCCTCGGCATCGTCGCCACCATGCTGGTGGTGGACTGGCGCTACGCGCTGCTGGCCACGGCCATTCTCCCGCCGCTCATCTTCGTCAGCCGGCATTGGTCGCTGCGGCTGCGCCATCAGTTGCGCAGTCTGCGCATGCAGGATGGTGAGCTCTGGGCGATGGCGCAGGAAGTGCTGGCCGTGCTGCCGCTGGTGCAGGCCTGCGCGCGCGAGCCACACGAGCTCGGCCGCTTCGTCCGCCGTGCCGCGCATAGCCTGCGCTCGGGCATGGTGACGAGCCACACCCAGTCGCAGTTCGCGCCGCTGATCAACCTGCTGATCGGGCTCGGCGCCGCGACGGTGGCCTGGTACGGCACGCGGCGCGTGATCGCCGGCACACTCACACCGGGCGATCTGATGCTTTTCCTCGCCTATCTGCGCGGCATGGTCACGCCGGCGCGCCAGATCGCCAAGGCGGCGCCGGTGCTCGGCCGGGCGAGCGTGGCGCTCGAGCGGATCCGCGAACTGTTCGCCGAGCACGCCGCCATCGCCGACGCGCCGGATGCCACGGCGCCGGAGCGCTGCATCGGCCATCTGGAGTTCCGCGGCGTCCGGTTCGGCTACGCTGCCGGGGCGCCGACGCTGGAGGACCTCTCGTTCGCGCTGGAACCGGGGCGGAAAGTGGCGCTGGTGGGGCCGAGCGGGGCGGGGAAGAGCACCATCGCTGCGCTCGCCGTCCGCTTCGCCGACCCCGATGCCGGCGCGGTGCTGCTGGACGGGCAGGATCTCCGCGGCCTGCCCCTCGGCTTCCTGCGCAGTCACGTCGCGCTGATGCTGCAGGACGCGCCGCTGCTGCACGGCACGGTATGGGAGAACATCGCCTATGGCCGTCCCGGCGCTGATCGGGCCGACGCCATCCGCGCCGCCGTGGCCGCCGGGGTGGACCCGATCATCCGGGCGCTGCCCGCCGGCTACGACCAGCCGGTCGCCGAACGGGGCGCCACGCTCTCGGGCGGGCAGCGCCAATGCATCGCCATCGCCCGGATCACGCTGGCGGAGGCCAGGGTGGTGATCCTCGACGAGCCGAGCAGCAGCCTGGATGCGGCCACCGAGCAGGGCGTCGCGGCGGCGCTGGCGCGCCTGACGGCGACGCGCTCGACCCTGGTGATCGCGCACCGTCTCGCCACCATCCGCGATGCGGACCAGATCCTCGTGCTCGAGCGCGGCCGGATCGTGCAGCGCGGGACCCATTCGTCGCTGCTGCGCGAGGGCGGGCTCTATGCCCGGCTGCTGCAGGCGCAGGAGCGGACACCGGTGGCGGCCGAGTAGCCATGGATGGCATGGAGGGCGCCGCTCCCCCGTCGGCCCCGCGGCGCCTGTTATTGGTGCGTCATGCGGCAACGGAGTGGACCGCCGAGGGGCGCTATCAGGGCCGCCGCGATCCGCCGCTCTCGGCTGCCGGCTGCCTTGAGGCGGCCCGGCTCGCCACAGCGCTTGCCGGGCGGCCGATCGGTCTCATCATCTCGAGCCCGCTCTGCCGCGCGCTGGCGACCGCCCGGCCGATCGCCGCGGCGACCGGCGCCGCGCTCCGCATCGACGAGCGGCTGGTCGAGATCGCCTATGGAGACTGGGAGGGGCTGACCCAGGCGGAGGTCAAGGCGCGATTCCCGGACGAACTGCGCAGCTGGAAACGGACACCCGCGACCGCGCGCCCGCCGGCCGGGGAAACCCTGGCCGAGGCCCGCGCCCGGCTCGAGGCGGCCCTGGCCGACCTGCCCGCACGGACCGGCGGCGCCGAGGTCGCCGTGGTCACACATGACCTGCTCATCCGCCTCGCCCTGCTGATGGCGAACGGCGAGGGGCTGGAGCGGGTGCGGTCCATTGCCGTGCCCCCCGCATCCGCCCATCCGCTGCTGCTGCGCGGCGGACGGCTCGCGCCAGCCGCTGCGGCGTGACGTTCGGACCGTGGATCAGCCTCCGGCCTGACCAGCCCCTCAGCTCGGACCAAGCTTCTAACGCTCGCCTCCGCGCAGCCGCGCACTGCGCCGGCGCAGCAATTCGATCGCCAGCAGCAATGAGGTCGAGACCAGTGTCATCAGCACCGCCGCGGCCAGCAGGGTCGGGCTGATCGTCTCGCGCAGCGAGAGGAACATCTGTTTAGGCAGGGTCATCTGCGCCGGGCCGGAGAGGAACAGCGCCAGCACCACCTCGTCGAACGACGTTGCGAACGCGAACACCGCGCCGGACAGCAGGCCAGGGGCGATCAGCGGCAGCACGACGCGACGAAAGGCGGCAAGCGGCGGCGCGCCGAGAGATGCGGCGGCCCGCAGCAGCCCCGGGTCGAACCCGGAGAGCGTCGCGGTGACCGTGATGACGACGAACGGCACCGCCAGCGTGGTATGCGCCAGCAGCAAGCCGAGCAGGCTGTTGGTCAGCCCGGCGGCGGAGAACACGAAGGTCATCCCGACCGCGAGGACGACGACCGGCACGATCATCGGCGAGACGATCAGCGCCATCAACGCCCCGCGCAGCCGCAGCCGGCTATTGGCCAGCCCGAGCGCGGCAAGCGTGCCGAGCGTCGTCGCCGCCAGCGTCGTCCCCGCGCCGAGCAGGAGCGAGGTGCCGAGCGCGCGGGTCCAGAGCGGGCTCGACAGGAAGTCCGAATACCAGCGCAGGGAGAGGCCGGGGAGCGGGTAGGTGAGGAAGCTGCCAGCGGAGAAGGACAGCGGCACGATCGCCAGCACCGGCGCGGCGAGGAAGATCAGCGTCACAACGGCGATGACGGTATTGACCCGCCGCGCCAGGCGCGCCGAGAGCGGTTCGGCCGGACGGGTCATCCGAGCCGCAGCCCGCCGGTGCCGGCCAGGCGCGCATAGGCGGCATAGAGGATCAGCGTCGCCGCCAGCAGCACCGCGCTGAGCGCGGCCGCCATGCCCCAGTTCGCGGTGCCGATGGTGTAGAAGGCGATCTGCGAGGAGATCATCTGATCCGCCGCGCCGCCGACCAGGGCCGGGGTGATGTAGTAACCGATCGCCAGGATGAACACGAGCAGCGACCCGGCGGCGATGCCGGGCAGGCATTGCGGCAGGAAGACGCGGCGGAACGCCGCGAAGGGCGGCGCGCCGAGCGAGGCGGCGGCGCGCAGATAGACCGGCGGGATCGACCGCATCACGCTGTACAGCGGCAGGATCATGTAGGGCAGCAGCACGTGCGTCATGGCGATGAGTACGGCGCTGCGGGAGTAGAGCAGGGGCAGCGGCTGGCCCGTGAGGCCGAGCCCGGTCAGCGTGTCATTGATCACGCCGTGCTCCTGCAACAGCACGATCCAGGCTGCGATGCGCACCAGCAGCGGGGTCCAGAAGGGCAGCAGCACCAGCAGCATCAGCAGTCCCGCCCGGCGTGGCGGCGCGCGCGCCAGCAGCAGCGCCACCGGGAAGCCCAGCGCCAGGCACGCGGCCGTGGTGGCCGCGGCGATGCCGAGCGTGCGCCCGAGCACGATGCGGAAGATGGCCCGCTCCGCGGGCACTGCGACGACGCCCTGCTCACCCTGTTGCAGATCGAGCGCGGCGAGGAGGTAGAATCCGGTGACCGGGGCGGCGGCACGGCGCATGGCCAGCCAGATCGCGCGCTCGCCCCAGCGCGGATCGATCGCCTCCATCGCCGCGCGCGGCCCCTGCGCGAAGGGGGGCGAGAGACGGTTGGCCGTCTTGAGGATCAGCGTGCGGTAGCCGGGCTCCTCGTAGTTCAGCCGCTTGGCGAGCAGGCCGGCGGCCTTGTCCTGCGCGGCACGTGCGAGTTCCTCGGTGGCGGCGGCGAACACGGTATCGCTCGGCATTCCGGCGCCGTTCCATGCGCGCAGCAACGCCGCGGTGCGCGGCAGCGCGGCGCCGAGCTCCGGGTCCGCCACTGCGCGCCACAGCATGGAGGCGAGGGGCACGGCGAAGGTGAACGCGAGAAAGCCAAGCAGCGGCGCGACGAGAGCGAATGCGCGCCACCGGGCGCGGCGCTCGGCGCGCATGAGGCGCCGGCGCAGCGCCGTCGTCGCATCCGCTGCCATGCGCCGCGCCCGTGCCGGCGCAAGCGCTATTTCCCGACCCAGGCGTTGAAGCGCTGATTCAGCCGGTCGATGTTCTCGGTCCAGAACGCATCGTCGATATGCAGCGACTCATCGAGATGCTGCGGCGAGGTCGGCAATTCCTGCAGCAGCGCCGCGGGGATCAGGCTGCCGGCCTGCTTGCTGGTGACGCCGTAGGGGATCAGCGGCGGCAGCTTGGCCTGGTTTTGCGCCTCGCCGGCGAAGGCGAGGAATTTGTAGGCGGCATCGGTATTCTTGCTGCCCTTGAGAATGACCCACGAATCCAGCGTGTAGAGGCTGCCGGTCCAGACCATCTGGAAGTGGCGCTGATTGGCCTTGTTGGCGGCCGCGATGCGGCCGTTATAGGCCGAGGCCATGGCCACCTCGCCGGAGGCGAGCAACTGCGGCGGCTGGGCGCCGGCCTCCCACCAGACCAGCTGTGGCTTGATGCGATCGAGCGCGGCGAAGGCGCGATCGACACCGGCCGGGGTGGCGAGGGTCTTATAGACCTGGCTCGCCGGCACGCCGTCGGCCATCAGCGCGATCTCGAGGTTCGTCTTGGGCCCCTTGCGCAATGCGCGCTTGCCCGGCCATTTCGCCGTGTTGAAGAAATCGGCCCAGCTCTTCGGCCCGTCCTTGATCTTGTCGGCGTCGTAGGCGAGGACGAAGTTGTAGAGGATCGCGCCGACCCCGCACGGGCTCACGGCCGACGGCAGATAGGCGTCCTTGCCGCCGATCCGGGCCCAGTCGAGCTTCTCGAAGACACCTTCCTCACAGCCGACTTGCAGCTCCTCCGATTCGACCTGGACCACGTCCCAGGCCGGACTGCCAGCCTCGACCTTGCTGCGCAGGATGCCGATGCCGCCATCCCAGGAATCCTGCACCAGCTTCACCCCCGTCGCCTTGACGAAAGGCTCGAAATAGATCTCGGTTTGAGCCTTCTGATAGGCGCCGCCCCAGGAGACTACGGTCAATTCCTCGGCGCGCGCGCCGGGGGCGAGGGCGAGAGCGGTGAAGGCCGCGGCGAACAGACCCAGATACCTCATGACGTCATCCTTCCCTGGAAAGCCATGCCCTATTGCAGGGCCGGGGGATGCAGGCTGTCAATCGCGGCCGCTCCCGGCACGTCGAGGGCGCGGCAATCGCGCGCCTCGAAGCCGAGCTCGACCGTTTGCCCCGGGGTCAGCGGATGAGGTGCCGCCCGGGGGCCAAGCTTGACGACGAGTTCGGTGGCGTCGGCGAGAAGCACGCGCAGGCGGACGTGGTCGCCATGAAAGGTGACGTCGGCCAACCGCGCGGCCAGCCGGTTCTCGGCCGCCAGACCGAGATGCAGCCGCTCCGGGCGGATCGATAATGTACAGCCGGCCCCGCGCGGCAGATCGAGCCCGAGCGTGGCGCTGATCGTGCTGCCGTCGGCGAGGCGCACCCGGCAACGCCGCCCCTCGATCGCCGCGACCACGCCGGCGAGGCGGTTGTTCTCGCCGATGAACTGGGCGACGAAGGCGGAGGCGGGCGCGTCATAGAGTTCGGTCGGGGTGCCGATCTGCTGGATGGCGCCCTGGCTGAACACCGCGATGCGGTCCGACATGGTCAACGCCTCGCCCTGGTCGTGGGTGACATAGACGACGGTGACGCCGAGCTGGCGGTGGATCGCCTTGATCTCGAATTGCATATGCTCGCGCAACTGCTTGTCCAGCGCGCCGAGCGGCTCGTCCATCAGGACCAGGGCGGGGGAGAAGACCAGCGCCCGGGCGAGGGCGACCCGCTGCTGCTGGCCGCCCGAAAGCTGCGCCGGATGGCGCTCGCCCAGCCCTTCGAGGCGAACCATTTCGAGTGCGCGCCGCACGCGCGGCCCGATTTCGCCCCGCGCCACGCGGCGCACGCTGAGCGGGAAGGCAACGTTCTCGGCCACCGTCATGTGCGGGAACAGGGCGTAGTTCTGGAACACCATGCCGATATTGCGCTTGTGCGGTGGCGCGCGGAGCAGCGAGCGGCCCTCGAGGCGAATTTCGCCCCGCGTCGGCGTCTCGAATCCGGCGAGCATGGTGAG
>JAJZFF010000455.1 GCA_021805485.1 Pseudomonadota bacterium | reverse complement strand
CGGCGCCAAGGGCGAAGCGACCGACGTGCTGGTGATGACGGCGACGCCGATCCCGCGCACGCTGCTGCTGACGCAATGGGGCGAGGTCGCGGTCAGCCGCCTCACCGGCAAGCCGGCGGGCCGCCAACGCGTGCGCACCACGCTGCACTCGCTGGCCGCCCTGGAGGAGGTGACGGCGGCGATCGAGCGCGCGCTGGCGGCCGGAGCCTCGATCTACTGGGTCTGCCCGCTGCTGGCCGAGAGCGAGGCCGGCGACCTCGCCGCCGCGGAGGCGCGCTTCGCCGTGCTGCGCGCGCGCTTCGGCGCCGGCGTGGGCCTCGCCCATGGCCGCCAGGAGCCGGCGGCGCGGGCCGCGGCGCTGGAGGAATTCGCCGCCGGGCGCATCCGCATCCTGGTCGCGACGACGGTGGTGGAGGTCGGCGTGGACGTGCCGCAGGCCAGCGTGATGGTGATCGAGCAGGCCGAGCGCTTCGGCCTCGCCCAGCTGCACCAGCTGCGCGGGCGCGTCGGGCGCGGCACGGCGCAGAGCTTCTGCCTGCTGCTGCACGGCGACGGCCTCACCGAGGCGGCGCGCCAGCGCCTGACGCTGCTGCGCGACACCGACGACGGCTTCGTCATCGCCGACGAGGATTTCCGCCTGCGCGGCGGCGGCGACCTGCTCGGCACGCGCCAGTCCGGCCAGCCCGGCTTCCGCCTCGCGGACCCGGTGGCGGACGCCGACCTGCTGCACCTCGCCCACCGCGACGCCGCCGCCCTGCTGGCGCGCGACGCGAACCTCGCCACCACGCGCGGGCGCGCGGTGCGCGTGCTGCTCGCCCTGTTCGAACAGGCGGCGGCGGCGCGGACGCTGCTGGCAGGCTGAAGGGCTATTGCTGAAGGCTGGACTGGCGCGCCTCCAGCGCCATCACGATCAGCGAGGCGCCGCCGAACAGCATGTCGATGCCGAGCAGCAGCCCCAGCGCCCAGACCATGGTGCCCGGCCAGCCGGCGACGATGATCGCCGCCAGCACCAGGTCCATCGCCCCGTTCAGCATCATCCACTCCCACCGCCCGGAGAGTTCGCGGCGATGGGCCAGCGCCAGGAAGATCATCGCGATGCCGTCGACGACGAAGAAGGCGATCAGCACGTAGGTGAGCGAGATCAGGCCCTGGATCGGGCTCCACAGCAGCACCGCGCCGGCCGCGATCGCCAGCAGGCCCGAGAGCAGCGACCAGCCATACCCGGGCGCGCCGCTGGTGCGCAGGGTGGCGACGGTGCCGACGGCGCCGGCCAGGAGCAGGATCCAGCCGAGGACGACGGTGGCGACGACCCCGGCGAGCGGCGGCACGATGATCGCGCCGGCGCCGAGCACGACCAGCGCCAGGCCCTCGACGAGGAACAGGCGCCAGTGCCGGTGCATCGCGCGCACCAGAACAGTCTCGATCCGGTCCGGATTGATCGGTGGTGTCATCGCCCTTGCCCGCCTTTGCCCTGGTTCGGCCGGAGCATAGCAGCGATGAGGCCGGTTGGGATCATCCCAGCCGCGCCCAGATCACCGCCGGGTCCACCGGCGGGGTGATGGCGAACACGTCCTCCAGCACGGCGCCGAGCTCGGCTCCATCGGCCAGCGTGCGCGCGCGGACGCTGCCATCGGCGAGGCGGCGGGTCAGGGCGCGGTTGAACAGCATGTCGCGGCTCTGCGGCGTCAGGCGCTCGGCGAGCAGGTTGGTGGTGAACAGCGCCGAGGGGTGGGTGGCGGTGAACCAGTTGGCGACGGCGTAATCCTGCACCGAGTGCGGTTCGAGCGTGAAGCGGTAGAGGTCCGTCCAGCCCGCGGGCAGCGCCGCCTGGAGCAGGAAGCCGTCCGGCGCGGGCAGCACGCGCACCCGGCTCTCCGGCAGCGCCTGCTCCCGCCCCGGCGCCAGCCGCACCGGGCCGGCGAGCGTGTGGCCGCCGAAGCCGGCATCGGCGATGAACACGTCGCCGCCGAGATCGACCCGCAGCAGCATGTGCGTCCGCGGCCCCTCCGGCTGCTCCTTCGGCCGCATCCAGCGCACCCGCGCCGCCAGCCGGGTGACGCGGAAGCCGATCGTCTCCAGCGCGGCGGCGAGCAGGGTGTTCTGCTCGAAGCAATAGCCGCCGCGCCGGCTGCCGAGCAGCTTCGCCGTCAGCGCCGGCAGCTCCAGCGACACCGGGCGGGCGAGCAGCGGGTCGAGATTCTCGAACGGAATCGCCGCCGCGTGCGCGGCCAGGATCGTGCCCAGCGTGCCGAGATCGGGCGCGAACGGGCCGTCATGGCCGATGCGCCGGCGATAGGCGCCGAGATCGAAGCCGGACGAATCGGAGCCGCCTGTCATTTCGGAGCCGCCTGTCATTTCGCGGCCGCTCGGTATCGCCGCGCCCGCCCTGTCCGTTCGCGACGACCGGGTACCATCCGCCCCGTGGCCCCGCAAGCGCTGGCGCCCTTCCGCGCCAGTGTGTCCCGCACGTGTGTGTCCCGCACGTGTGTGTCCCGCACGTGTGTGTCCCGCACGTGTGTGTCCCGCCCGGGTGTGCACGAATCCTTTAGCTTCGCCCTCTACGGTGCTCATGGAACGCAAACGCGCCGCGCCGCCGAGGGATCCCGATGTCATCCAGCCCCGCCCGCGCCAGTCTCTTCGCTCCGCGCCGCGGCGGCGCGCGCAAGGGCGGGCTGCACCACATCCTGGGCGCGCTGTCGGTCAACCGGCGGCTCGCCATCACCTACGCGCTGCTCTTCGCCACCGTCGCCCTCGTCGCCTATGGCAGCATCTCGGACCTGGTGCAGGCGGAGGAGAGCACCGGCCGGACGGTGGAGTCCGCGCGGTTGGACGCCGTGCTCGACGAGCTGGAGCGCACGCTGCTGGCCGAGCGCTTCGCGGCCGTGATTGCCACCCAGGGCGGCAGCGCGGAGGATCGCGCCCGGCTCGACGCCGCGACGCGCGGCCGGCGGGGCGCGGTGGCGGCGCTGCGCGCGATGCTGCCGGCCGAGGCGGACGACACCGCGCGGCTGGACCGTCTGGCCCTGGACCGTCTGGCCCTGGACCGTCTGGCCCTGGACCGTCTGGCCGCGGCCGCGGACGCCGCGCTGGCGGCGGGCGAGCCGCTCCGCCTCACCCAGGACGCCGACGATGCCCTGGCCAGCATCCGCCGGCACGCGGCGGACCGCTACGAGGCCCGCATCCTCCGCCAGCGGGTGCTGATCCATCGCGCCCTCATGATATCCATCACCGGCGGCAGCGCGGTGATGCTGGTGGTGCTGCTCGGCGCCATCGGGCTGCGGCGGTCGATGGCGGGGCCGATCACGGATCTGACCGCGGCGACGCTGCGCCTCAGCCGCGGCGAGCCGGCGGTGACGGTGCCGTGGACCCGGCGCTCCGACGAGATCGGCCAGCTCGCCCGCGCCATCGAAAGCTTCCACGTCGCCGCCGGCGAGGTGCGGCGGCTGCGCGACGAGCTGCTCGAGGCGCACGGCATCGCCCGGCTCGGCAGCTGGCGGTGGCCGGTCGGCGCGTGCCTGTTCGAATGGTCGGACGCGATGTACGCCATGGCCGGCCGCGACCCGGCCTTCTTCACCCCCACCGTCGAGGCGCTCGCCGAGCTGGTCCACGCCGACGACCGCGCGGCGCTGCGGGCCATGCTCGAGCGCGTGCGCGAAGCCCGCCGGGCGGAATCGCGCGAGTTCCGCCGCGCGGTTTCGGACGGCGCGGCGCGCTGGTGCTGGATCGAGGCGCGGCCCGAGCGCGACGCGACCGGCCAGGTGATCGCGCTCCGCGGCGTCTATCAGGACGTGACCGAGCGCGTGCTCACCGCCGAACATATCCGCCAGCTCGCCTACAGCGACGCGCTCACCGGGCTGGCCAACCGCTCCCTGCTGGACGAGCGGATGAACAGCGTTCTCGCCAGCGCACGCCGGCGCGGCGCGCAGGTGGCGGTCCATTGCCTTGACCTCGACGGCTTCAAGGCGGTGAACGATCTGCACGGCCACGCCGCCGGCGATGCGCTGCTGCGCCTGGTGGCGGCGCGGCTGCAGCAGAACGTGCGCGAGACCGACACCGTCGCCCGGCTGGGCGGCGACGAATTCGTCATCGTGCAGGTGGACGTGGCCGATGCCGCCGAGGCGCAGTCCCTCGCCGCGCGCATCACCGCGGCGCTGGAGGAGCCGTTCACGCTCGGCGCCGATGTCAGCGCCTCGGTCGCCGTCTCCATCGGCATCGCGCTGTTCCCCGATGACGCGCTGAACGCCGACGCGCTGCTGGAGCATGCCGGCAATGCGCTCTATCGGGTCAAGCACGAGGGGCGCGGCGGCTACGCCTTCTATCGCGCCGAAATGGACGCCGAGCAGCACGAGCGCCGCGTTCTGGAACAGGAGCTGCGCCTGGCGCTGGCACGGAACCAATTCTCCCTCGCCTACCAGCCGCAGGTCTCCGCCCGCGACGGCGCGATCGTCGGCTTCGAGGCGCTGATCCGCTGGCAGCATCCCGAGCTCGGCGCGCTTTCGCCGACGCGCTTCATCCCGCTGGCCGAGGCCAGCGGCGCCATCGTGCCGATCGGAGCCTGGGCCCTGCGCGCCGCCTGCCGCGAGGCCGCGAGCTGGCCGCAGAGGCTGCGCATCGGCGTCAATGTCTCCCCGATCCAGGTCCGCCAGGGGGATCTCGCCGCGCTGGTGCGGACGGTGCTGGCGGAGACCGGCCTGGCGCCCGAGCGGCTCGAGCTCGAAGTGACCGAAAGCCTGCTGCTGGACACGACGGAAAAGACGCTCGAGTGCCTGCGGCAGATCAAGGCGCTGGGCGTGCGCGTGGTGATGGACGATTTCGGCACCGGCTATTCCTCGCTCGCCTCGCTGCAGGCTTTTCCGTTCGACAAGATCAAGCTGGACCAGCGCTTCGTGCGTGAGCTGGAGGTCAGCCCCCAGGCGAGCACGATCGTGCACGCGGTGCTGGGGCTCGGGCGCGGCCTCGGCCTGCCCGTGACCGCCGAAGGGGTGGAGACGGAGGCGCAGGCCGCGGCCCTGCGCGCGGCCGGGTGCGACGAGCTGCAGGGCTATCTGATCGGCCGTCCCGGCCCGATCAGCCTGCGCCTCGATCAGATCCAGCAGACGATCGAGGAGCTGGCCGCCGTCCCCGGCTGAGCCGGCGCGCCGCATCCGGCGCCATCCCGCGGTTTCATCGCGCGGTTTCGCCCCGTGCCCCGGGGTGGGGAAGCGCGCGCGCCCCAAGCCGCGCGGCGGCGAAGCCGCGTTTCTGACAAATTTGTGTCAGTTGTAAGTAATAATTCTTACAACGCTAAGTCAAAGTTATTACTAAAGATCATTTTAAGAGACAAAGCCAACAAGAACCATTGAGGGGCCACGCCGAAGCCGCCATTAGTCCGCCCAACGGAGGAGGACAAAGCCTATGACACAGTCTGTACGGCTGCCCCGGGTGCTGTTGCTGACGCTGCTCGCGGGAACGGCATTCTCGCCCATCGGGCGCGCCCTGGCGCAGGACGCGGCGGTGAATGCGGGAACGGTGAGCGCCACCGGCGGCGGGGTGGCGGGCGGCAGCGGCGATCTCGCGCCCGGCGCCTCGGCGCCCTCGACGCAGCAGCAGATTTTCCAATCCGGCCAGACCACGCGCGTGCTCGACCAGAGCTATCAGCAGCTCGTCGGCCCGATGGCGGGTGTCGCCCAGGTCCTGCAGTTCACGCCCGGCGCGGTGGTGAACAGCTACGGCAACACCGGCATGTCCAAGGCGACGATCGGGCTTGACGGTCTCTATCAGGGCTGGGGCGGTTTCGGCGGCTATACCGGCAACAACACCCTGATGCTGGAAATGGACGGCATCCCGCTCAACAACGTCGCCACGGGCATCGCCAACACGGCGCAGCTGCCGCAGATGCAGATGTTCCAGACCGAGGTCACCTACGGCCCCGGCGAGGCCAAGGACCGCTGGTACGATTCGCTTGGCGGCACCATCAACTTCGTTCCGGTGCAGCCGAGCAAGACGATGGGCGGGGACGTGTTCGCCAGCGCCGGCTCGTTCAACACCCAGAACATCTATTTCGACCTTCGGTCGGGCACCTACAATGGCTGGTCCGCCGTGCTCGCCGGCGGCGCCGGCCAGGGCGACAGCTTCCGCACCTCGGTCGACGGCTTCAACAACCCAGGCACCGACTATTCGCTCTACGGCAAGGTCATCAAGAGCTTCTCCACCGGTGATATCAGCTTCGGCGGCTATTTCGGTCGGGCCGGCGAATACCGCCCGAACGTGATCCCGACGACGGGGCAGCCGGGCATCGGCCTCGGCGGGCAGAACGCCGCCGGCGGTGCGATCGGGCCGCTCTACAGCCAGGCGACCAGTGGCTTCTACAGCTCGCTTCCCTACGATACCTGGAACAAGTACGATGTTGACCAGACCTGGTTGGTCTATGCCAAGCAGAACCTGAACCTCGACGAATACGTCGATCTGCACAATGTGCTCTGGTATCGCGACGGCGAGCGCCTGCACGACAAGTTCTACAATTTTGTTCCTGCCTTGCAGAACACTGGCGGAATCTACGAATATAATAACCCGTCGAGCCAGACCTTCGGCGATAAGGTCGATCTTACGGTCAAGTTGCCTATGAACAATGTCGATGTCGGCGGCTACTACATCTACAGCACCTACAACTCCAGAAACTCGTTCTGGAATCCGTTGCTGCCGCTTGGCAACACCAACATCATGGGCAGCCAGGCAGCGCCGAACGCGAACTACCGAAACGACTACTTCGACTACAACGATCTCGCGTTGTTTCTGCAGGATGATTTCCACCCGATCAAGGGTCTGCACATCACGCCGGGCGTCCGGTTCGTCGATTTCAATGCCCAGTACACCATGGGGGCGCAGCAGCAATTTCCCCTCGCGTTCCAGTATAATCCCGGCGGCAACCAGGGTCTGAAGGGCGGACTCTACTCCAGCCAGCAGAACCGCACCGGGATCGAGCCCTCGCTCGATGCCAACTACGAGATCACCCCCTGGCTCGCCGTTTTCGGTAGCTATGACGAGGCCTACGGCGCGCCGAACGTGGGCGGCGGCGGCGGATTGTTCCAGAAGGTGGACCCGACCTATTACGGCCTGGTGCTGTCGCAGGAGGCGCAGATCGGCTTCAAGGCGCACGTCGACAACAAACCAGAGTATTTCCTCAACAATTTCCTGATGCAGGTCAACTACTTCCATACGCGCCTGGCCGATCAGGAGATCAATGTCGGCGTCGGAAATACCGGCAATTTCATCACGGCGAAAGGCACGTCGATCTACCAGGGTATGAACTTCTACCTGGAAGACAAGCCGATCTATAACATCCATACCTTCCTGGATGCCGCCTACATCGACGCCTACTACCAGAGCTACAATACCCTGAGCGTCCCGGGGGCCGCCGGCGGCTTCAACTACAACAAGCTGCCGGTGCCCTACGTGCCGAATGTCACGCTCAATATCGGCGCCGACTACGCCATCAACGTCGCCGACAAGGCCGTCGTCACGCCGACGCTCTGGTACAGCTACACCGGCTCGCAGTCGATCTTCAACAACCTGACCGGCGCGCCCTCGAAGCAGACCATGCCGGGCTACGGCACGATCAACATGTCGCTCGACACCAAAGTCCCCCTTCAGGTTCTGGGCAAGACCAGGACGGTCGATCTCAACCTGGCACTGCTCAACATGGGCGGCGGGAAATACAACACCTACGAATACATTTCGAGCGGCGGTTACTTCAACACCCCGAACGGCGGCTATGCGCTCGCCTATCCCGGCGCTCCGTTCACCGCCTACGGCTCGATCGGCATCAGCTTCTGAGGCCGCCCCTTCGGCCCAGGAGCCCGGCGCGCCCCGGCCGGCCCTGTGTGCGTAACGTCATTAAACTGTCGCACACAGGCCGGGCGGGGTCGTCTATCGCCGGGCGGCGCCGGCCACGCCGGTAACGGTCGCGACGGAAAACATAAAGACGATGGACACACAGTATCTCCTCCACCTCGCCGCCTACTCGGATGGCGTGATCTACGCTCTCGCCGCCCTGCTGCTTCTGGCACTGGCGGTGATGCTGGACCGGTTCTGGTTCCTTCGCCGCAGCATCGTCGGCGGCGCGCGCGTTGTCCGCGGCCTGTCGCGGCTGGCGGAACTGCACCCGGGTGAGATCGAACTGCTGCGCCGCGCCGCCGGGCGGCTGCCGGAGGCGGCGATCATCGACGCTGCCGCGCGCCATCACGGCCAGGCACACGGCGAGGCGCTCGCCAACCGCCTCGACGAGGCGATCATGCTGACGGCACCGACACTCGATCGGCGGCTCTGGGTGCTCGACACGATCGTGACACTCTCGCCGCTGCTCGGCCTGTTCGGCACCATCCTCGGCATGTTCCACGCCTTCGGCGCCCTCGCCCGGCCCGGCGCGCCGCCGACCGCGATCACCGGCGGCGTGGCGGACGCGCTGGTCACCACCGCCGTCGGCATCTTCATCGCCATGGTCGGCCTGCTGTCCTACAACGGGTTCAACAACCAGATCCGCACCATCCTGCTGCAGCTCGACACCGTGAAGATGATGCTGCTCAACCGTCTGGACGGCGCGCCGCTGGTGCCGCTCGGCGCCCGCTCGCCCGTTCCCCTGCCGCGCGCCGAGGAAGCCGCGCGGCCGCTGCGCGAGGCGCGCCGCTGACATGTCCAAGCTCCGCTATTTCGAGCACCGCCGCGGCCGCATCGAGATCATCCCGATGATCGACGTGATGCTGTTCCTGCTCGTCTTCTTCATCATCGTCACGCTGCAGATGATCCCCGATGCCGGGCTCGCGCTGCAGCTGCCGCAGGCGGCCCAGGCCGAGCATCTGCCGCACCCGGAATTCACCGTGAACGTCGCCACCGATGGCAGCATCGTGGTCAAGAACGAGACCATGACCGTCGATGCCTTCGTCGCGATGCTGCAGAACGACGGTGACACGGCAAAGACGCAGGTCACGATCGCGGCCTCGAAGGATGTGCCGTTCGAGTTCTTCGTCCGCGTCATGGACGCCTGCCGCAAGGCCGGCGTGAGCGATATCGGCATCGCCACCCAGCCGGTCGGCGGCTGAGCAGGGCGCATGATGCCAGCCGAGCCGATTGCCGCGACCGCCGGGCACGCGGCGCCGGACAGCGCCGCGCCGCCGAGCTTCCCGCGCGAGAACGGGTGGGGCCGTTTCGCGCTGGCGCTCATGGCCGCCGCGATGCTGGAGGTTGCCGCCGGTCTCTGGCTGATCAGCCACCCGAGCCTTTTCGAGGCGGCCACGGACGCGCCGGAGAAGCCGGTGGTGCAGGTCCACATGGTGGAGCTGCCGCCGCCGCCGAAGCCAGCGGAACCGCCGAAGGAGGAGCCGCCGCCGCCACCCCCTCCGCCCGAGCCACCGCCACCCCCACCGCCCGAGCCGCCACCGCCGCCTCCCCCGCCGGAGCCGCCGCCGCCGCCCCCGCCGCC
>JAJZFF010000255.1 GCA_021805485.1 Pseudomonadota bacterium | reverse complement strand
CAATCGCGACGAGGCGGCGTCCCTCGCCGGCCTCGCCATCGAGACGGAAGATGACGCGGTTCGCGCCGGCCGCGCGCTCTGCCGCCTCGGCGCGCGCGCGGTCCTGCTGAAAGGCGGCCATTTCGACGGCGATCCGGTGATCGACCGCCTGATCGCCGGCGACGCGCTCGTCACCTTCGCCCATCCCCGCATCGCCACCCGCCACACCCACGGGACCGGCTGCACCCTGGCCAGCGCGATCGCCTGCGGCCTTGCCCGCGGCCTCGATCTCGGGAGCGCGATCGCGGCCGGGGAGGCGTTCCTCCACGCCGCCCTGCGCGCCGCCCCCGGATTCGGCCGCGGCCACGGGCCGCTCGGCCATGCCCGCGCCGCCGCGCTCTTGCAGGATCGTCCGCCGGCATGATCTAAAATTCCATCACTGATCGAGGAGGAGTTTCCAGCCATGAAAACACTGTATCACGGGCACGGCCACGCGACCGGCGGCCGCACCGGCCATGCCGAAACCAGCGACGGCCGCCTCAAGGTCGATCTCAGCACGCCGAAGGAACTCGGCGGCGATGGCGGGCAGGGCACCAATCCGGAACAGCTTTTCGCCATCGGCTATTCGGCCTGTTTTCTCGGCGCGCTGAAATTCGTGGCCGGCCAGGCGAAGGTGAAGATCCCCGAAGATGCGAAGGTGAATGCCGAGATCGGCATCGGCCCGCGCGATGACGGTACCGGGTTCGGGATCACGGCGGCGCTGACCGTGACCATTCCGGGCATGGACCGCGCGCAGGCGGAGGACCTCGTCCGCAAGGCCGAGATCGTCTGTCCCTACGCGCATGCGACGCGGGGCAATATCGACAGCAAATTCGTCGTTGCCTGAAAGGTTTTCTTAAACTTTTCCGGCTATCCGGGTGCCATGCAGTCAGTGTTGCCCATGGCACCCGTGAGCGGGCACGCCGCAGCAGGACGCCCCGCCGGGCGCTGCGGTCGCCATGGATAACCCGTCGCCCAAGGTGGCCGAAGAGACCGGGAATGATCTCGCCACGCGGCTCGATCAGCTCACAGTCCTGAGCTTCGTGGCCGATGCCGCGACCGAACAGGTCATTCGGGACGGGTTGAGCGACCTGGCCCAGACCGGCATCCAGAACACGGCGGACATTCGCCGCGGCAATCTGAAGGCGGCCATCGCCGCCCTCGCGAAAGCGCCGACGCCGCAAATCGTCGTCGTCGACATCGGCAAGGACGAGCGGCCGATGCAGGCCCTGCTCGAACTCTGCGATGTCATCGAACCGTCGGTGTCCCTCCTCGTGATCGGCGAGGTCGACGATGTCGATATCTACCGCGACATCATCCGGCGGGTCGGCGCGATCGACTATCTGTTCAAGCCGATCACCCGTGAACTTGTCGCGCGCAATTTCGCCTCGCTGATCACCCGTAATTCTCCGGTCGCGGACCTGACGCGAGGCGGCCGGGTCATTTCGGTCACCGGCGCGCGCGGCGGGGTCGGCGGCAGCACCATCGCCGCCGCGCTCGCCTGGTATCTGGGCGTCGAGTCGAATCGTCACACCCTGCTGCTGGACGCCGATCCATTCATCGGCACGGCACAGGACTGGTTCGGGGTCGAATTCCATCCCTCGTTCCAGACCCTTCTGCAGGACGCCGGAGATGACCCGGGGCCGGCCGTCGCCGGCGCGGTCCGGCCGGTCCGGAACCGGTTGCATGTCCTGGGCTCCCCGCCCGATCTCACCTGCCAGCCCGCCGCGGCCGCGGGCGCCGCCCGGCGGATCATCGATGCGATCCGCATGCGCTTCAACTTCGTGATCGTCGACCTGCCGTTCCTGCCGATCCAGCAGCACCGGGAATTGCTCGAACTCGCGCATCACCGCATCATCGTTCTCGAGCCGAGCATCGCGAGCCTGCGCGACACCGCTCGCCTGATCGCCGCGTCCAGCACGCCGGGGCAACCGCAGCGGCCGACAATCCTGCTGAATCGGGAAGGCGCCGCCGGCGGCCTCCGCCGCAAGCACATCGAGGATGCGCTCAAGCGCAAGGTCGACCTCAGTCTCCCGGAACTGCCGAAACTGTTCACCGGCCTTGCGGCGCAGGAACGGTTTGCCGGGATCCCCAAGGGGCCGCTCGGCCGCCTGATCGAAGACCTCGCCCGCGAAGCGGGCTTCGAGCGCGGACGCAACGCCGCCGCCTGACCCGCCGGTTCGATCTCCGGTCCGTCTTCCATTCCATCGCGATATCGCGCTCGACTCGATTGCCCTCGCGGGACTGTCGCGCGTGGGTAATTAAGTTATCCAAAAAAACCAGCAAAGAAAATTTATCTTTACTTATCTCAAACCCATCTGCCAGTCTGACCCTGGCGATGCAGAGACAGCGCGGGGACAAGAAGCCGGCCAGCACGAGCCACAAGGTGGTGCGCCATTGAGGAGGAAACGAAATGAGCGACGCTCTGAGGCTCGATACCTGTCTTGACCAGACCGCCAGCCAGCAAACCGCGCTGACCGCCGCATGCCGCGTCGTCGAGGCGCTGGCGGGGGCGGCGAGACAGATCTCCCACCTGCTGGCCCGCGGCCCGCTCTCAGGAGATCTCGGCGCCCTGGTCGGGGAGTCGCTCGACGGCGACGGCCAGAAGGCGCTGGATGCGATGACCCACGCAATCGTGCGCGATGCGGTCGTCGCGGCCGGCGCCGCCGCCTTCGCCTCCGAGGAGGCGGCCGCCGCGGAATGGCTCGATCCGGCGGGCGAGGTCGCCGTCGCCGTCGATCCGCTCGACGGCTCATCGAACATCGACACGCTGGCCCCGGTCGGGACGATCTTTTCCATCCTGCCCGCCCGGCATTCGAACGGCGCCGATCCCGCAAGCCCCTTCCTGCAGGCCGGGCGGCGCCAGCTCGCCGCCGGCTTCTTCATCTACGGCCCGCGCACCGCGCTCGCCGTGACCTTCGGCAACGGCACCCGCATCTTCACGCTCGATCCCGTCTCCGGCGCCTTTCTCGCCCCCGCCCCGCCGGCCGCCGTGCCGGCAGCAACCCGCGAATACGCCATCAACGGATCGAATCTCCGCCACTGGGAGGAACCGATCCGCGACTACATCGCCGCGCTGAAACAGGGCCGCAGCGGTCCCCGCGGTGTCGATTTCAACACCCGCTGGCTGGCCTCGATGGTCGGCGACGCGTTCCGCATCCTCGCCCGCGGCGGCATCTATCTCTACCCGGCGGATGAACGGCAAGGCTACGAGGCCGGCCGGTTGCGCCTCGTCTACGAAGCCAGCCCGATCGCCTTCCTCATGGAGCAGGCCGGCGCCCTGGCAACGGATGGCCGCACCCCGATCCTCGACCTCCAGCCGACCCACATCCATCAACGCTGCCCGCTCGTCTTCGGCTCCGCCGACGAGGTCCGCCGCGTCGCCCAGGCCTATGAAACGGCGGCGCTGCCCTCCTCGCCGCTGTTCCGCCGGCGTTCGCTCTTCCGTTCCGCCTCGAGTGCCGCGGAATTCTTCGCATGAGCCAGCGCCATCCCATCATCTCCGTCACCGGCTCCTCCGGCGCGGGCACCACCTCGGTGCGCAACGTGTTCGAGCAGATCTTCCGCCGCGAGAAGATCACCGCCGCGCATATCGAGGGCGATGCGTATCACCGCTACGATCGTGCCGAGATGAAAACGAAAATGACCGAGGCCGAAGCGGGCGGAAACCGCCATTTCAGCCATTTCAGCCCGGAGACGAATCTCCTCGCCGAACTCGCGGCGACCTTCGAGAGCTACGCCGCGACCGGCACCGGACGCTACCGGCACTACATCCACGACCAGGACGAAGCCGAACGCTCCGGCGGCGCGCCCGGCACCTTCACGCCCTGGGAAGACCTGCCGGCGCCGACCGACATTCTCCTGTATGAAGGCCTGCACGGCGCCGTCAAACATGGCGACATCGATACCGGGCGCCATGCCGACGTGAAGATCGGCGTCGTTCCCGTCATCAATCTCGAATGGATCCAGAAAATCCACCGCGACCGCGCGGCCCGCCGCTATTCCACCGAGGCGGTGATGGACACGATCCTGCGCCGCATGCCGGACTATGTGCATTACATCTGCCCCCAGTTCACCGAAACCGACATCAACTTCCAGCGCGTCCCCACGGTCGACACCTCGAACCCCTTCATCGCCCGCTGGATTCCGACCGCCGATGAATCGATCGTTGTCATCCGCTTCCGCGATCCCCACGGCATCGACTTTCCCTATCTCCTCGCCATGCTGCACGGCAGTTTCATGTCCCGCGCGAACTCGATCGCGGTGCCCGGAAACAAGTTCGATCTCGCCATGCAGCTCATTCTCACCCCGATCATCATGCAACTGATGGACCGGAAAAGGCGGGCGCAATGAACCCGCCCCCGAAGCGCCCTGGCGGCTGGCCCCGGAAAGGAAACTGACATGGCACGCATAACATTGCGTCAGCTACTCGATCATGCGGCGGAACGCGGATATGGCGTTCCCGCCTTCAACATCAACAATATGGAACAGGTCATCGCGATCATGGAGGCCGCCGCGTCGTGCGATGCCCCGGTCATCCTCCAGGCCTCGCGCGGCGCCCGCTCCTATGCCGGCGACCGGATGCTGGTGAAGATGATCGAGGCGGCGGAGGCCGAGCACCCGCAGATTCCCATCTGCCTGCACCAGGACCACGGCAATGACGAAGCGACCTGCCTTTCGGCGATCCAGCACGGCTTCACCAGCGTGATGATGGACGGCTCGCTGATGGCCGACGCAAAGACACCCGCCGACTACGACTACAACGTCGCCATCACCGCCCGCGTCACCGACATGGCGCATCGCGTCGGCGTTTCCGTCGAGGGCGAACTCGGCGTGCTCGGCAGTCTCGAAACCGGCACCGGCGAGGCCGAGGACGGTCACGGCGCCGAAGGCCCGCTCCCCCGCGACCAGCTCCTGACCGACCCCGACCAGGCAGTTGCCTTCGTGCGCGCCACGAAGGTCGACGCACTGGCGGTCGCCATGGGAACCTCCCACGGCGCCTACAAGTTTTCCCGCAAGCCGGACGGCGCGATTCTCGCGATGCACGTCATCCGCGCCATCAACGAGCGCATGCCCGAACTCCATCTCGTCATGCACGGCTCCTCTTCGGTCCCGCAGGATTTGCAGGAGGCCTTCAACCGCCACGGCGGCGAGATGCCGCAGACCTGGGGCGTGCCCGTCGAGGAAATCCTCCTCGGCATCCGCCACGGCGTGCGCAAGGTGAATATCGACACCGATTGCCGCCTCGCCATGGCCGCCGCCATCCGCAAGGTCGCAACCGCGAACCGCGCGGAATTCGATCCCCGCCAGTTCATGAAGCCCGCCATCGCGGCACTGCGCGATCTCTGCCGCTCGCGCTTCCAGGCCTTCGGCACCGCCGGCCAGGCTTCGCGAATCAGACCCCAGCCCCTCGCCGCAATGGCCAGGCAATACGCATCCGGCGCCCTCGATCCCGCGATCGATGTCGGCCGCGCCGCTTGATGACATCAGAAGACGGAGTCCGCATCATGGATACGCCAAACCCTAACATCACCAGCGAGGCCCTGACCGTTCGCGGCAAGGAGCGCTACAAGTCGGGCGTTCTCGAATACCGCAAGATGGGCTACTGGGAGCCCGATTACGAACCAAAAATCACTGATGTGATCTCGCTGTTCCGCATCACCCCGCAGGATGGCGTCGATCCGGTGGAGGCCGCGGCTGCCGTCGCCGGCGAAAGCTCGACGGCGACCTGGACCGTCGTCTGGACAGATCGCCTGACGGCCTGTGAGAAATACCGGGCCAAGGCCTACCGGGTCGATCCGGTGCCGAATGCGCCCGGCCAGTATTTCGCCTACATCGCCTACGATCTCGCCCTGTTCGAGCCGGGCTCGATCGCCAACCTCACCGCTTCGATCATCGGCAACGTGTTCGGCTTCAAGCCGCTCAAGGCGCTGCGCCTTGAAGACATGCGGCTGCCCGTCGCCTATGTGAAGACGTTCGACGGCCCGGCGACCGGCATCGTCGTCGAGCGCGAACGGCTCGACAAGTTCGGCCGTCCGCTTCTCGGCGCGACGGTGAAGCCGAAGCTCGGCCTCTCGGGGCGCAATTACGGCCGCGTCGTCTACGAGGCGCTGAAGGGCGGCCTCGACTTCACCAAGGATGACGAGAACATCAACTCGCAGCCCTTCATGCACTGGCGCGACCGGTTTCTCTACTGCATGGAAGCGGTGAACAAGGCGCAGGCCGCGACCGGCGAGGTCAAGGGCACCTACCTGAACGTCACCGCCGGCACGATGGAAGACATGTACGAACGTGCCGCCTTCGCCCACGAGCTTGGCTCGTCCATCATCATGATCGATCTCGTCATCGGCTACACGGCGATCCAGTCGATGTCGAAATGGGCCCGCAAGCACGACATGATCCTGCACCTGCATCGCGCCGGCCATGGCACCTACACCCGCCACAAGACGCACGGCGTCAGCTTCCGGGTGATCTCCAAATGGATGCGCCTCGCCGGCGTCGATCACATCCACGCCGGCACCGTGGTCGGCAAGCTCGAAGGTGATCCGCTGACCACCCGCGGCTTCTACGACATCCTGCGCGAGGACTACAACGAAACCCGTTACGAGCACGGCATCTTCTTCGATCAGGACTGGGCCGGCACGCGCAAGGTCATGCCGGTCGCCTCGGGTGGCATCCATGCCGGCCAGATGCACCAGCTGCTCCATCATCTCGGCGAGGATGTCGTCCTGCAATTCGGCGGCGGCACGATCGGCCACCCGCAGGGCATCGCCGCCGGGGCGATGGCGAACCGCGTCGCGCTGGAAGCGATGATCCTCGCCCGTAACGAAGGGCGCGACTATCTCGCCGAAGGCCCGCAGATCCTCGCCGACGCCGCGCGGCACTGCCTGCCGCTGCGCCAGGCGCTCGATACCTGGGGAGAGGTGAGCTTCAACTACGCCTCGACCGACACGCCCGATTTCGTTCCCACCGCGACGCCAGCATACTGACGGAGTGTTATCATGCGACTGACCCAGGGCTGCTTCTCGTTTCTCCCCGATCTGACCGACGAGCAGATCAGCCGCCAGATCCAGTACTGCCTCGACAAGGGCTGGGCGGTGAACCTCGAATATACCGACGACCCGCATCCGCGGAACACCTACTGGGAAATGTGGGGCCTGCCGATGTTCGATATCCGCGATGCCAAGGCGATCATGTCGGAACTCGCGGAATGCCGCCGCATCCACGACGACTGCTATATCCGCCTCTCGGCCTTCGATGCGACCAACACATGGGAGTCTCTTCGCATTTCCTTCATCGTGCAGCGGCCGCAGGACGAACCTGGCTTCATGCTGACACGGAGCGAGGCCGCCGGCCGCACCATGCGCTATGAAACCCGCGCCTATGTCGTGCAGAAACCCGAAGGCGCGCGCTATGGAAATTCCGGGTGAGGGAGGGGGCCATGCCGGATACGATGACGGGCGCCCTCGGCCCGGGCGATATGATCGATCTCCGCGCCGAATTCGATGGCGCCGGGATCGGCGAGGTGCTCGCGGCGCTGGACCGCGACCTTGTCGGGCTTCGCCCCGTCAAGGCGCGGATCCGCGAAATCGCCTCCCTGCTGCTCATCGAGCGGGTCAGGCAGAAATGCGGCTTCGCGACCGAGGCGCCGACGCTGCACATGTCCTTCACCGGCAATCCCGGCACCGGCAAGACGACGGTTGCGCTCCGCATGGCGAACATTCTCAAGGCTCTGGGATTCGTCAGGCAGGGCCAGCTGATTTCGGTCACCCGCGATGATCTGGTCGGCCAGTATATCGGGCATACGGCACCGAAGACGAAGGAGATCCTCAAGAAGGCCATCGGCGGCGTGCTGTTCATCGATGAGGCCTATTACCTCTACCGCCCTGACAACGAGCGGGACTACGGGCAGGAGGCGATCGAGATTCTCCTGCAGGTGATGGAGAACCAGCGCGAGGATCTCGTCGTGATCCTCGCCGGCTATGCCGACCGGATGGATGATTTCTTCACCCTCAATCCCGGCTTCCGCTCGCGCATCGCCCACCACATCGATTTTCCCGATTACGAGAACGACGAGCTGCTGGCGATCAGCGACACGATGCTGGCGCGCCAGCATTACCGCTTCTCGCCGGAGGCCCGCGCCGTCATGAACCGCTACATCGCCCGGCGTCGCACCCAGCCCTATTTCTCCAACGCCCGCTCGGTGCGCAACGCGCTCGATCGCGCGAGGCTGCGCCAGGCGAACCGGCTGATGATGGCGACCTCGCCCATCCCGAAAGACGCGCTGACGATCATCGAGCCGGACGATCTGCTGGCCAGCCGCGTCTTCCTTGCGGAAGAAAAAACCGATGCCCGCACCTGACAGGTTGCTGATCGCGCCCTCGATCCTGTCGGCCGATTTCGCCACCCTCGGCGCGGAGGTGCGCGCCGTCGTCGAGGCAGGGGCTGACTGGGTGCATATCGACGTGATGGACGGGCATTTCGTCCCCAACCTCACCTTCGGCCCTCCGGTGATCGGCGCCATGCGCAAGCACGTCGATGCCGTGTTCGACGTGCATCTGATGATCGCGCCGGTCGATCCCTTCATCGATGCTTTCGTCGAAGCAGGCGCCGACATCATCACTGTCCATGCCGAAGCCTGCCCGCACCTCGACCGCACCGTGCAGGCCATCCGCGCGCGCGGTTGCCGGGCCGGCGTCGCGCTCTGCCCGGCCACGCCGGAAGCGGCGCTATCCTACGTGCTCGACGCGGTCGACCTCGTGCTGGTGATGACGGTGAATCCCGGCTTCGGCGGCCAGACCTTCCTGCCGTCGCAACTGCCGAAGATCCGCCGGATTCGCGAGATGATCGCGGGGCGCGACATCCGCCTCGAACTCGATGGCGGCATCACGCCGGAGACGGCGCCGGATGCCGTGGCGGCGGGAGCGGATGTGCTGGTCGCCGGCTCCGCGGTCTTTCGCGGCGGCAAGGCGGCCTATGCGGCGAATATCGCGGCGCTGCGGGCAGCGGCGATGGCCCTTGCCTGACGCCGCCGCGCGTCACCGCGCCGCGCGGAAGCGGACCTCCATTGCCTCGTCGCCAAGGCGAAGCCGGCTGACGCGCCCCGGCGATTCGGCGATCGCGACCCCGCCGCGAATCACCTTGCGCCGCGCGGCGCGGGTGCGGATCGCCTCGATCGGGTCGCCGGCATCGAGCAGCACCAGATCGCCCCGGCACCCTGGCGCGATGCCGTAGCCCTCCAGCGCCATCGCCCGCGCCGCATTTACCGTAACGGCATCGAAACATGAACGCATCGCGTCAACCCCGGTCATCTGCGCGACATGCAGCCCCATCGATGCCACTTCCAGCATGTCGTGCGTGCCGAGCGGATACCACGGGTCCATCACGCAATCATGCCCGAAGGCGACATTCACCCCCGCCGCCATCAGCTCCGGCACGCGCGTCATGCCCCGCCGCTT
>JAJZFF010000283.1 GCA_021805485.1 Pseudomonadota bacterium | reverse complement strand
CCGCCTGGCGCCGCTGCGGCGAGGTGCGCCACGTGTTCACCCATTTCGAGCTCAGCGTGACGGTCTACGCCGCCCGGGTGGAGCGGATCGCGGCCGAGGGCAGCCTCTGCCCCCGCGCCGGCCTGGCCGGTGCCGCGCTGCCGTCGCTGATGCGCAAATGCGCCGCGCTCGCCGCCGCGCGGCCCATTGGTGCGCCCATTGGTGCGCCGGTGGCCGGATGAGCGCGCCGCGCCGCGCCGCGATCGGCTTCGCGCTGTTCACGCTTGCGGTCGACGCGCTCGGCATCGGGCTCATCATCCCGATCGTGCCGGCCCTGGTGCGCGAGCTCTCCGGCGGCGACGCGGCCGGCGCCTCCGGCTGGATGGGCGTGCTGGTGTCGAGCTTCGCCGCGACCCAGTTCCTCGCCGCGCCGGTGCTCGGCGCGCTCTCGGACCGGTTCGGCCGCCGCCCGGTGATCCTGCTTTCGGTGGCCGGGCTCGGCGCCAACTACGTCGTGCTGGCGCTGGCGCCCTCGATCGGCTGGCTGTTCCTCGGCCGGCTCCTGGCCGGCGCGACCTCGGCCAATATTTCCGCCACCACCGCCTACATCGCCGACCTGACGCCGCCCGAGAAGCGCGCCGCCCGCTTCGGGCTGGTGGGCGCGACCTTCGGCCTCGGCTTCGTGCTCGGCCCCGCGCTCGGCGGCCTGCTCGGCGCCTACGGGCTGCGCATGCCCTTCGAGGTCGCCGCCGGGCTGGCCGGGGCGAACGCGCTGTTCGGCCTGGTGATGCTGCCCGAATCGCTGCCGCCGGAGCGGCGGCGGCCGTTCCTCTGGCGGCGCGCCAACCCGATCGGCTCGCTCGGCACGCTGGTGGCCGACCCGGTGACGGCGCGGCTCTCGGCCGCCTGGTGCTTCACCTGGTTCGGGCTCGGCGCGCTGCAGAGCGTGTTCGTGCTCTATACCGGCCTCGTCCTCGGCTGGGGCACGGCCGAGAACGGCGCCGCGCTCGCCGTCTCCGGGCTCGGCTCGGCGCTGGTCCAGGGGGTGCTGATCCGCCGCGTCATCGTCTGGCTCGGCGAGCGGCGGACGTTCCTCGCCGGCTGCCTGTTCAGCGCCGCCGGCTACGCCACCTTCGCCGCCGCCGGGCACGGCTGGGTGATCTATGTCGGCATGGGGCTGCTCGCCTTCGGCGCGCTGAACACGCCGAGCCTGCGGGCGATGATCTCGCGCCGCGCCGGCCCCGAGCGCCAGGGCGAGATGCAGGGCGCGCTGGCGGCGTTGCAGAGCCTGGTCTCGATCGGCGCGCCGGTGATCGGCGCCAGCCTGTTCGGCGCCTTTGCCCGGCCCGGCGCCGCGCTGCACTTCCCCGGCGCGCCGATGCTGCTCGCCGCGCTCGCCTATCTCGCCGCCGCCCGCGTCGCCGCGACGGTGCGCCCGGCGGCGCTGGAGGGAGAGTTCAGCCCGCCTTCGGCGCCGCCGGCCGCGCCCACTGCGCCAGGTGCGGCCCCAGCTCATGGTCCGGCACCTTGACCAGATCCTTGCCGAGCGTGCCGATCAGCTTGGCCGCCGGGCCGCGATCGAGCGCGTCGCGCAGATCGGCGATCTCACCGGGCGGGACGACCAGGACCAGCTCGTCGAACGCGCCCTCGGCATCGGCCTGGTTGATCTGGCCGGCGACGGACTGAAGAAAGCGCTGCTTGGCCATCTCGTGCGGGTCGTGCTTCGGCGCGATGGCGTGGCGGGTGCTGCCGGAGCTCTCGAAGGCGCGGCCCGGCGCGTCGCTGCCGAGCTCGGCGCTGCGCTTGTGGGCGGTCGCGGAATCCTCCGTCCGCTCGGTGTGGAACGCGCCGGCGACGGCGCTGGGAACGACGATGCGGGCGTGCTCGCCGTCGGTGATCACGATCCATAGGCGCTTGCGATGCGGCATGGCGGCCTCTCCTGTTCCGATCCGGCGCGATCCTGGCCCGAAGCGGTGCGCCGCGCCTTGCGCTCGATCAATCCCCGCCGGCTTCCGCCTTGTCCACCGTGATCTCGGCGCGCAGCGCGTCCAGCGGCACCAGCGCGCCGTCGCGCTCCAGGTGCCAGAACATCCAGCCATTGCACGAAGGCGCGTTCTGCACCGCGGCGCCGACCTGATGGATGGAGCCCTGCGTGGTGCCGGCGGTGATCGAGCCGTCGGCGCCGACGATGGCGGTGACCCGGCGCAGCCGGTCGACCAGCACGGTGCCCGGCGCCACCAGCCCGCGCTCGACCAGGCTGCCGAAGGGGATGCGCGGGCGCTCGCGCCGCGACGGCGTGACGGCGAGGCCGCCGGCGGGCATGCGCGCCACCTGCCGCACCCGCGCCAGCGCCGCCTCGACATAGGCGGGATGGCGCTCGATGCCGATGAAATGGCGCTCCAGTCGCCGCGCCACCGCGGCGGTGGTGCCACTGCCGAGGAACGGGTCGAGCACGACGTCGCCCTGCACCGTGCTGGCCAGCAGCACCCGGTGCAGCAGCGCCTCCGGCTTCTGCGTCGGGTGCAACTTCAGACCATGGGCGTTGCGCAGCCGCTCGGCGCCGGTGCAGAGCGGCAGGAACCAGTCGCTGCGCATCTGCACGTCGTCGTTCAGCGCCTTCATCGCCTGGTAGTTGAAGCGATGGCGCGAATCCCGCCCGCGCGCCGCCCAGATCAGCGTCTCATGGGCGTTGGTGAAGCGCCGGCCGCGGAAATTGGGCATCGGGTTGGCTTTGCGCCAGACCACGTCGTTGAGGATCCAGAAGCCGAGATCCTGCAAAATGGCGCCGATGCGGAAGATGTTGTGGTAGGCGCCGATCACCCACAGCGTGCCGTCCTTGCGCAGCAGCCGCCGGCACTCGCCGAGCCACTCGCGGCAGAAGGCGTCGTAGGCGGCGAAATCGTCGAACCGGTCCCACTCCTCATCGACGCCGTCGACCAGGCTGTCATCGGGCCGGCGCAGCTCGCCGCGCAGCTGGAGGTTGTAGGGCGGATCCGCGAAGACGCAGTCGATCGACCCGGAGGGGAGCATGCGCATCATGCGCACGGCCTCACCCAGGAGGATCTGATCGAGCGGCAGTTCGCGGGCGATTTCCACTGCGGCGGCCGACCTCCAGGGCTGGCGGATATGGTGGCGTCGGCCGCGGGCAGCGTCAATCCGCTCCACCCTCGGCCGCATCGGGGACCGATCCGAAGCCGGTGCGATGATGGCGGCAGGCGCCGTGACGGGCGAGGGCGGCGCGGTGGGACAAGGTGCCGTAGCCGGCATTGCGCTCCCAGCCATAGTGCGGAAAGCGCACCGCCAGCCGCGCCATCAGCCGGTCGCGCACGACCTTGGCGACGATCGAGGCGGCGGCGATGGAGAGCGAGCTTGCGTCGCCGCCCGGCACGCAGCGCAGCGGGCAGGTAAGCGGCGGCGGCTGGTTGCCGTCGATCAGCGCCAGGTCCGGCGGCGCGGGCAGCCGCGCGACCGCCCGGCGCATCGCAAGAAGTGTCGCTTGAAGGATGTTTACGCGGAATATCTCACCCACAGAGGCGGCGCCGAGTGTGATCTCGACCGCCGCGTGGGCGGCGAGCGCGTCATAGGCGGCCTGGCGCTGGGCAGCCGAGAGCCGCTTCGAATCATCGATCAGCCGCGCCAGGGCGGCGGGTGGCGGACGGTGGAAGATGACCGCCGCCGCCACCACCGGCCCGGCGAGCGCACCGCGGCCGACCTCGTCCACGCCGGCGACGCGCCCGCCCGCCCGACGCTCGATGAGGAAGTCCGGCATCGCGCCCCTCCCGCATTCTGGATGCCCGCCCGAGGGCGCCCGCCCCGGATATTCCGCCTCCGAGGGGTGTGCGCAGCGGGGCGCGACGGGAAATCAGCCCTTGAGCGCGGCCAGCAGCGGTGCCGCGGCCGGGTTCGTCGCCTTGCCGGCGATGATGTCCGCCGCCATCACCGGCGCGCCGTAATAGGACCGATCCAGGCCGGGCCGCTGGGCGATGTCGCTGCCGGACACGGCCAGGCCGCCGAACGCGCCGGAGGATTTCGACCACACCACGACATCCGCCCCGGCGAGCTGTTGCTGGGTGGCCGAGTTGAGATCGGCCAGCGCGACGCCGGCCTGCGCCTTCAGGCTGAAGCTGCTGGTCTGCAGCAGCCCGTCCAGCGCCTTCTGGGACATGATGAACATGACGATGGAGCTCTCCTCGACCCCGAGCTGCAGGCCGACCGAGACCGCGGTCGATTCGTAGAAGGCCGGATCGCTCCAGCCGGTGGCGTTGCGCGCCAGCAGCACCCCCTGCCCGCGCGATCCGCCGATGCCGATGCCGCCTTTGACCATGTCCGGGAAGATCAGCACCGCTTTGGCCCGCTGCATCAACCCGGCGATGCGCGTCCCGGCACTGGTCCGCATCACGCCGACGGTGTGGGTCGCCTGATCCACGGTCGATTGCGCGTCCGCGACCCGTTCCCGCTTCGATTCCATGCCGGAGCAACCGGCCAGGATTGTTCCACCGAGGAGGGTGATCGCGGCGCGGCGGGATTGATTGACCATGAGCTTGCTCTCCCTTGAATATGGCCGATGTCCGGCATCTCATCCCAAGCAGGCGAAGCAATGTTATTGAGCAGCGATCTCGCGAATTCCTCGCCCACGCCAGGAATGTGATACAGGATTTCGATAACAGAGCGGCGCGATGACTGCAATATCGCCGTCAGGACGCCGCCGATCGCATGCGTTTTATGGTTTCTAATTCGGAACAACTCCGCCTTGCCGGCGGCGCCCTCTCCCGGTGGGGGAACGTCACCCCGGTGACAGGCCGGCGCACCGCCCCTACTCTCGGGGGAGCAGTTCATGGCCGGGGGGCGCGCATGATCGAAGTTCATCATCTCAACAATTCGCGCTCGCAGCGCGTGCTCTGGCTGCTCGAGGAGCTCGGGCTCGATTACGGGATCGTCGCCTACGCGCGCGATCCGGCGACCATGCTCGCGCCGGCGGCGCTCAGGGCGGTGCACCCGCTCGGCAAGTCCCCGGTGATCCGCGACGGCGCCCTCACGCTCGCTGAGTCCGGTGCCATCATCGAGTATCTGGTCGAGCGCGAGGGCGGCAAGCTGCGCCCGGAGGCCGGCACGCCGGCCCGGCTGCGCTATCTCTACTGGCTGCATTTCGCCGAAGGGTCGGCGATGACACCGTTGCTTTTGAAGCTCTATCTCAGCCGCGTCGGCCCTGCCGCGGCGGCCGTGATGGAGCGCGCCGAGGCTCAGATCGCGTCCATCCTGTCCTATCTCGAAGCCGAGCTGGCGCCCGGGGGCCATTTCGCCGGCGGGGAATTCTCCGCCGCCGACATCCAGATGACCTTCCCGCTCGAAGCGGCGGCGGCGCGCGGCGGGCTGGATGGCTCCTATCCGCGTCTGTCGGAGTATCTGCAGCGGATGCAGTCCCGCCCTGGCTATCGCCGCGCCATCGAGCGCGGCGGGCCCTACGCGTTGCTGCGCTGATGCGCCGGCACCGGTTCGGCCGCCTCGGCACGGTCTCGGCGCTCAGCCTCGGCGGCGGCGGGCTCGGCATGCTGTGGGGGCAGACCACGGTCGAGGAATGCGTCGCCACCGTGCACGCTTCCATCGCCGCCGGCATCACCCTGCTCGACATGGCACCGCGCTATGGCGACGGGCTGGCCGAGCGCATCATCGGCGAGGCCTTCGCCGGCCGCCTGCCGGAGGGCGTGCGCGTCTCCAGCAAGTGCAATCTCGGCGATGCGCCGCCCGATGCCGTGGAAGGGATGCTGCGCGCCTCGATCGAGGCGAGCCTGGCGCGCATGCGGATCGGCCGGCTGGACCTGTTCTTTCTCCACTCCAACATCGTGCCGGACCGCGCGTTCATCGCCCGCCGCCCCGCCGTGGCCGAGCGGCTGACGCCGTACGCCACCTTCGCCGATGCCGTGCGCCCGGCGCTGGAGCGGCTCGCAGCCGAGGGGCTGATCGGCGCCTGGGGCCTGACCGGGATCGGCGAGCCCGGCACGCTGATCCGCGTGCTCGGCGAGCGCCCGGCGCCGGCTTCGGTGCAGTGCATCGCCAATCTGCTCGATTCCGCCGGCAGCCTCACCTTCTTCGACGGCCCGGCGCGCCCGCGCGAGATCATCGCCGCGGCGCGCGCGAGCGATGTGGCGGTGATGGGCATCCGCGCCGCGCAGGCCGGGGCGCTCACGGCGGCGCTGGACCGGCCGCTGCCCGCCGACCATCCGGAGGCGCGCGACTATGCCCGCGCCGCCGGCTTCCGCCGCCTCGCCGCCGAACTCGGCGCCGATCCGGCGGTGCTGGCGCATCGCTACGCGCTCGGGCTCGACATCGACACGCTGGTGCTGGGGGTGAAGAACCGCGCCGAACTCGCCGCCTGCGTCGCCGCCGCCGAGGCCGGGGCGCTCGATCCGGCGCTGATGGCGCGGATCGAGGCCAGCGTCGGCCTTGCGGCCCATCCGCCGCGCGCTTAAGAATTTCGCTCCGGAAATTTCGTCCAGGGACGCTCGTTCAGCGCTCGCGCCGCAAGCCGAGGCTGGCGCACCACCATAGCCAGAGAGTGCCATGTTCAAGGGATCGCTCGTTGCCCTCCTCACCCCCTTCCGCAAGGATGGCGCGGTCGACGAGGAGGCCTTCGCCCGCTTCGTCGACTGGCAGATCACCGAGGGTACGGATGGGCTGGTGCCCACCGGAACCACCGGCGAATCGCCGACGCTGAGCCATGACGAGCACAAGCGCGTGGTCGAGATCACGGTCTCCGTCGCCCGCGGGCGCGTGCCGGTGATCGCCGGCACCGGCTCGAACTCGACCGAGGAGGCGATCGACCTCACCCGCCACGCCAAGGCGGCGGGGGCGGCGGCGGCGCTGATCGTCACGCCCTACTACAACAAGCCGACCCAGGAGGGGATGTATCTGCACTTCAAGGCCATCGCCGATGCCGTTGAACTGCCGATCATCATCTACAACATCCCGCCGCGCAGCGTCGTCGACATGAGCGTCGAGACCATGGCGCGGCTGGCCAGGCACCCCAACATCATCGGGGTGAAGGACGCCACCGCCAATCTCGCCCGCCCGCTGCAGACGCGGCGGGCCTGCGGGGAGGAATTCTGCCAGCTCTCCGGCGAGGACCACACCGCCCTCGCCTTCCTCGCCGCCGGCGGCGTCGGCTGCATCAGCGTCACCGCCAATGTCGCCCCGCGCCTGTGCGAGCAGATGCAGGCGGCGTGGCGGCGCGGCGAGATCGGTGAGGCGATGGCGATCCAGAACCGGCTGCTGCCGCTGCATGACGCGCTGTTCGCCGAGACCAGTCCGGCGCCGGTGAAATATGCCGCCAGCCTGCTCGGCCTGGCCGAGGAATCCTGCCGCCTGCCGCTGGCCCCGATCGGCGAGGCGACGCGGACGCGCGTGCGCGCGGCGCTGACCGAGGTCGGGCTGCTGAACTGAGCATGGCCGAGGCAAAGAAGGGCGGACGCAAGTCCGGGCTGATCGCGCACGGCATCGCGGCGCAGAACCGCAAGGCGCGGTTCGACTACACCATCAAGAGCACGGTCGAGGCCGGGCTCGTGCTCAAGGGCCCGGAGGTGAAATCGCTGCGCCACGGGCGGGCGACGCTGTCGGAGGCCTGGGCCGGCGAGCGCGAGGGCGAAATGTTCCTCTTCAACGCCTATATCCCGGAATATCAGGGCGGTGTGCTGTCGCGCTTCGAGCCGCGCGCACCGCGCAAACTGCTGCTGCATAGGAAGCAGATGCGCGAACTGCTTGGCGCGGTGACGCGGCAGGGCGCGACGCTGGTGCCGTTGCAGATCCACTTCAACGAGCGCGGCCGGGCGAAGGTGCTGCTCGGCCTGGCCGAGGGCCGCAAGCAGGCGGACAAGCGCGCCGCCGTCGCCGCGCGGGACTGGCAGCGCGACAAGGCGCGGCTGATGCGCGCCAAAGGGTGAATGCGATGGCGACCGAGGATGATCCAGGGCTGATCGGACGGCTCCGGGAAAAACTGATCGAGACCAAGACCGGCTGGGCGCGGGAGGGACGGCTGCTCACCGGTACCCAGGCCGAGCCGACCCAGCGCCTGCCGCCCGGCCAGCGCCTGGTGCGCGACTGGCCGGTGCTCGATCTCGGCATCCAGCCCGCGGTGAGCCCGCAGAGCTTCCGCCTCGACCTCGTCGGCGCGGTCGCCCGCACGGTGAGCCTCTCCTACGACGAAATCATGGCGCTGCCGCAGCAGGAGAGCGTGTGCGACATCCATTGCGTCACCCAATGGTCGCGCTACGACAATCGCTGGAAGGGCGTCGCCGCGCGCACGCTGATCGAACTGGCCGCGCCGAAACCGGAGGCGCGCCACGTCATCTTCCACGCCCATGACGGCTACACGACCAATGTCCGCCTCGACCAGTTCGACCAGCCGGACGTGTTCCTGGTGCATGAATGGGAAGGAAAGCCGATCGAGCGCCAGCATGGCGGGCCGATCCGGGTGCTGATCCCGCGCCTCTATCTCTGGAAATCGGCGAAATGGGTGCGGCGGATCGAGTTCTCCGCCACCGACAAGCCGGGTTTCTGGGAGGTCCGCGGCTACCACAACAACGCCGATCCCTGGACCGAGCAGCGCTACGGCTGAGCCGCACCCATCGGGCGCGGCGGCAGCGGGCAGACCTGCGTAGAACGCAACCCACCCCAGCTTGGATCGGCGCGATAGTCCCGGCGCGAGAAGACAATCGCGTGAGGGAGACGTCGTCATGGCACTGCGCTTTGCCGACCTGCGCAGCCCCGCGATCCGCCATCCGATCGAGTGGGGGCTGGACCAGTTCCGCTTCGCCGCGCGCGCAGTGGGGCGTGAGGACGCGGCACCGGCCGCCGGCCCGGTCATCGTTCGCCGCATCGGGCTCGCCGATCTGCGCGCCGCGCTTGCCGCGGGGCTCGAGGATTTCTCCGCCAACCGCAGCGATGTGCTGTTCCTCTCGGTGATCTACCCGCTGCTCGGCCTGCTGCTGGCGCGGCTGGCCTTCGGCTACGACATGCTGCCGCTGCTCTTTCCCCTCGCCGCCGGCTTCGCCCTGATCGGGCCGTTCGCCGCCGTCGGCTTGAACGAAATGAGCCGCCGCCGCGCGCTTGGCGGCGAGGTGGGCTGGTCGGACGCGTTCGGCGTGCTGGCCTCGCCGGCGCTGGGCCCGATCCTGCTGCTCGGGCTGATCCTGGCCTCCCTGTTCGGGCTCTGGCTGATCGCCGCGGCGATCATTTACGACCACACGCTCGGCCCGGCCGCGCCGGCCTCGCTCGCCGCCTTCGCGCACGATGTCCTCGCCACCCGCGCGGGCTGGGCGATGATCGGCCTCGGCCTCGGCGTGGGCTTCGTCTTTGCCCTCGTCGTGCTGATGATCAGCGCCGTCGCCTTCCCCCTCCTGCTCGACCGTCACGCCGGGCTCGAGACGGCGATCTGGACCTCGGTCCGCGCCACCGTGACCAATCCCGGGCCGATGGCGTGCTGGGGCCTGATCGTCGCATTCGGCCTGGTAATCGCCTCTGTG
>JAJZFF010000399.1 GCA_021805485.1 Pseudomonadota bacterium | reverse complement strand
CGTAGTCACTCTCGTTCGGTGGGGCAAGCGAAATCGGGCCTGCCCTGCAACCTGTCGCGGCCCGGAATGTTCCGGCCCCCAACTTCAGGCCCATCCGCTCCCGCGCCGCAGTGGCGTTGTCCTCCCGTTCACTCGTTTCGTGGCGGTCCCCCGGCGATGGATCCAGTCAGTGCGCTTTGCGGCACGAACGCCCGATGCTACGTATGCGAGAGAACGAATCGGGTCCGCGCGCTCTGGGGTCTTGGGATTTGGGGAACGAAATGTCGCCGATCGAGCCGGGGTGGTTCGTGCAGCTGGCGGGGCGCGACGCGGACCTGGAGGAATGGAAGCGAGCGCTGAAACGCCCGCTTGAACTCTGGATCGAAGAGATTCCGAATGGGGACAATATTATCATCGCGCTCCGCAGCGAGAAGTTGAATGCCGCGAGAGATTACGCCGACGCGCGGGCGCATGCGCAGTCCATACTTCAGGTTCTCGGCGGCGTGCAAAAGCTCGTCGGCTTGAGTCCGCTGAATGGCCAGGGCCTGGGCCTGGGCCGCATCGATCCCGACGGCAAGCTCAACTTTTATCATGAGCTAAAAGATAAACTGTGCGTTCGAGATCGGTTTACGATATCGGATGGTCAGGACAAAATTATTGAGAAATTGATAGAGAAAAGCAGGCAAGACGAGCGAGTGCAGGATTCTCTGATCCAAATTGGGCGGTCAGACAACTAGTACGATATATATAAAGCGGCAGAGTCGATTGAATCTCTATTTGGTGGAAAACACGAGCTAGAGAAGAGACTAGACGGACTTGGTAAAAATTATTGTCGAATATACAAAAAAAAGTTCAGATTCAGTGCAAATTACCACAGGCATTGGCGATCTCCGAGACGTCCCGACATCGATTATAGCAAATTGATGAGTCTGATGGAAGCAGAAAATTTCCTGTGCGCAATCTTGTTAAAATTGTTGTTATCCATTTAGATGTATTTTGGATTGTATCTTTCCAAAATGGCTTCGCTGCATCCCGGCCTCGGGGGGTTGACGCGGAGGCCGCTTCACCCGCCGGCCGCCTGCGTCCGGTTTGCGTCGCCGCTCACCCTGCACTAGCCTCCGGCCGCGAGACAGCGGGAGAGGAAACGAACCATGAGCAGCACACCGGGAAGCGCGCCTGGGATCGCCATCGTCACCGGGGCCGGCAGCGGCGTCGGGCGGGCTTCGGCGCTGGCGCTGATCGGCGCCGGCTGGACCGTCGTGCTCGCCGGCCGCCGGCTCGACGCGCTGGAGGAAACCGCCGCGCGCGCCAAGGGGCTTTCCGGCCAGGCCGCGCCGATCTCCACCGATGTCGCCGATCCCGCCTCCGTCGCGGCGCTGTTCGCCGAGACGAAGCGCCGCTTCGGCCGGCTGGACCTGCTGTTCAACAATGCCGGCGTCAACGCGCCCGGCATCAATCTCGAAGACCTCACCTACGAGCAATGGGCGAGCGTCGTCGCCATCAACCTCACCGGCTCGTTCCTCTGCGCCCAGGCGGCGTTCCGGGTGATGAAGGACCAGAGCCCGCGCGGCGGGCGCATCATCAACAACGGCTCGATCTCGGCGCACGCGCCACGGCCCAATTCGGCGCCCTATACCGCGACCAAGCACGCCATCACCGGGCTGACCAAGTCGCTCTCGCTCGACGGGCGGAAATACGACATCGCCTGCGGCCAGATCGACATCGGCAACGCCGAGACCGAGATGGCCTCGCGCATGGCCAAGGGCGTGCCGCAGGCCAACGGCACCATCGCCGTCGAGCCGCTGATGGATGTCAACCATGTCGGCCAGACCATCGTCTTCATGGCCGGCATGCCGCTGGCCTCGAACGTGCAGTTCGTCACCGTGATGGCGACGAAAATGCCCTTCGTCGGCCGCGGCTGAGGCGTGCCATGAGCCACGCATTCCCCCTCGCCACCGCCACGCCCGAGGCGCTCGGCTTCGCCCCCGCGCCGCTCGCCGCGCTGGAGCGGCTGATCCTGCGCCATCTGGAGGAGGGGCGGTTCCCCGGCTGCCAGATCGCGCTCGCCCGCCACGGCAAGCTCGCCCTGGCGCGCAGCTACGGCGAGGCCCGCCCCGGCGTGCGCGCCGCGGACGACACGCTGTGGCTGCTCTATTCGAATACGAAAATCCTCACCATGGCCGCGGTCTGGGCACTGCTGGAGGATGGCCAGCTCTCGTTCTCGGACCGCGTCGCCGACCATCTGCCGGAATTCGCCGTCCGCGGCAAAGGCGATATCACGCTCTACGACGTCACCACCCACCAGGCGGGCTATCCCTCCGCCGTGGTCAGCCGCGAGGCCTGGGCCGACCATGCCCGCATGCGCGCGGAAGTGTGCGAGTTCTCGCTGGAATGGACGCCGGGCTCGCGCATGCACTATCACGGGCTCTCGGCCCACTACACGCTGGCGATGGTGATCGAGGCGGTGACCGGGCTGGATTATCGCGACGTGATCCGCCAGTTGGTGATCGACCCGCTCGGCCTCGGGCATGAGCTGAAGGTCGGCGTGCCGGCGGCGGAGCAGGGCCGCTGCGCGGACATTTCCGCCGCGCCGGAGCTCAACCGCGTCGCCGACAACTCGGCCGAATTCCGCTCAGCCGGCGTGCCCGGCGGCGGCGGCTTCGGCACCGCGCGCGGCATGGCGGCCTTCTACCAGATGATGCTGGGACAGGGCCGGCTCGGCGATGTGCGGCTGCTCTCGCCGCGCCTGGTCGGCTTCGTCACGCGCGATTTCTCCGGCGAGCAGATCGACCATTACATGGGCCTGCCGATGCATCGCGGGCTGGGGCCGCATTCGCGCGGGCGCGGGCCGCACGCGCGCGGCCTCGGCAGCCTGGCGCCGGCGGACACGTTCGGCCATGGCGGCATCGGCTCCTCCTATTGCTGGGCCGATCCGGCGAGCGGGGTCTCCTTCGCCTACATCACCAACCATGTCGCCGCCGATCCGTGGCACTCGGCCCGAATGGACCGCGTGAGCAACCTGATCCACGCCGCCATCGACTGACCGCGGGGGCGGGGCGTTGTGCTCGGCGGCGCATCGCCCTAGCCTAGCCATCCTGGCGTGAGGAGTGGGCCGAGTTCATGCGTATTCTCGTCGTGGAGGATGAACGGGAGCTCGCCGAGATGATCAAGGTGAGCCTGGAGCGGGCGGGCTATGCGGTGGACCTGGCGCATACGCTGGCGGACGCGGCGGCGAGCGTGCGCGTCGCCACCTACGACGCCGTGCTGCTGGACCGCCATCTCCCGGACGGGGAGGGGCTCTCGCTGCTCAAGCTGCTGCGCGAGCGCGGCGAGGCGCCGCCGGTGCTCGCCATCACCGCGCGCGACGCGCTCGAGGATCGGGTCCAGGGGCTGGACCGGGGCGTGGACGACTATCTCGTCAAGCCTTTCGCCTTCGAGGAGCTGCACGCCCGCCTGCGCGCCGTGCTGCGCCGGCCGGGCGGGCTCGGCCGCGGCATGATCGAGTTCGGCGATCTCGCCTTCGACACCACCGCGCCGCAACTGAGCGTCGAGGGCCAGCCGGTGATGCTGTCGCGGCGCGAGCTGAGCGTGCTCGAAGTGCTGCTGCGCGCGCCGGGGCGGGTGGTGACGCGCGAGCGGCTGCTGGAGGCGCTGTATGGTTTCGACAGCGAACCGGATTCCAACGTCATCGAGGTCCACGTCTCGCGCCTGCGCCGGCGCCTGCGCGAGGCCGGCAGCGCGACGAACATCCGCGTCGTGCGCGGCGTCGGCTATCTGCTGCAGATGGGGGAGCCGGCGTCGTGAGGCTGCTCCGCGCCCACGCGCCCTCGCTCGAGCGGCCGCTGCTGCTGCGTCTGTCCGCGCTCTACATCCTTGCCTTCATCGGCACCTCGATGGGCTATCTCGCGCTCGGCTGGGACGACCGGCGGACCGAGATCGGGCTGATGATGGGCGGACTCGCCGAGGAGATCGGCGCGAGCGTCACCGCCGATGCGCACGGCCAACCGATGCTGACCCTGACGCCGGACCTCCAGCGGCGCGTGGCGCACCTCGCCGATCGGGGCGTGGTGGTGACCGATCTGACCACCAACCGCCAGGTCGCCGGCCCCGACGGGTTCGAGGTGCCGTCGATCCATGCCGCCACCGAGCCGCTGGACGGCGAGTTCGCCTTTCTCTCGGCGCGCGGGCGCTGGCGCTATGCCGCGTTCCGCACCGTCAAGACGAAGCTGGGCAAGATGCGGGTCACCGTCGTCAAGAGCGACAATCCGCTGTTCGACGTGCTGATCTGGGTGCGCCATGAACTGATGGACGAAACGCTGCCGACCTTCGTGCCGATGCTGATCGCGACGCTGCTGATCACCTGGCTCACCGTGCGCCGGGTGCTGCGGCCGCTGCACGCGGTCTCGGCCGAGGCGCGCGCGATCGGGGTCGGCGGCGGGGAGACGCGCATCCGCACCGCCACCGTGCCGCAGGAGATTCTGCCCGTGGTGGCGGCGGCGAACGCGGCGCTGGCCCGCCTCGGCGAGGCGCTGCGCCAGCAGCAGCGTTTCACCGCCAGCGCGGCCCATGAATTGCGCACGCCGCTCGCGGTGCTGCGCGCGCGTGTCGAGAGCAGCGTCGAGCCGGCGGCCGCGCCGGCGCTGCTGAACGATATCGACCGGCTCGGCCGCACCGTGGATCAGCTGCTGACCATGGCTCGCTTCGAGGCGCGGCAGATGCCGCTCGACGACAAGGTCGATGTCGTCGCCATCGCGCGCGACTGCATCGCGCGGATCGTGCCGCTGGTGCTGGCCGCGGGCAAGGACATCGTGCTCGACGTGCCGGAGGGCCGGGCGCTGTCACTGCGCGGCAACGGTGACGTGGTCGGGCGGGCGATCTGCAATCTGGTCGAGAATGCCGTCCGCTTCACCCCGCCCGGATCGGAAGTGGTGGTGCGGATCGGGCCGGGCGTCGTCGTCGAGGTGCGCGACCACGGGCCGGGGATCGATCCGGCGATGCGCGAACTGCTGTTCAAGCCCTTCGTGCGCGGCGCGGTCGGCGGCGGCGCGGCCGGGCTGGGCCTGGCCATCGTCGCCGAGGCCGCGGCGATGCATGGCGGGCACGTCAGCGCGCAGACCCATCCCGATGGCGGCGCCGTGTTCCGGCTGGTGCTGCCGCAGATGGGCCCGGAGCCGTCGAGCCCCTCAGCCGGGCGGCCGATACTCCGTGCCGAGGAAGAGCGGCACGTCGAGAACCGTGTCCCCGCCGTGGCGGAGCGGGGCGGGCGGTAGGGCGGTCAGGCTGGCGAAGCGCCCGGAAAGCGCCTGGCGCAGACGGGCGAGGTCGAAGCGGGGCGCGACGATGAGCAGCGTGCGCCCGGCCAGCGTGTCCAGCGCCTGGTCGGCGCCGAACTGGCGTGGATCCGCGCCGAGACAGACGACGCGCTCGCCGGGCCCGAGCGCATAGGCGAGCTTGCCGGCGTCCTGCCAGCGCAGCGCCGCGATCACCGGCCCATCCGGGGCGAGCAGGCCGCGGCCGGCGAGTTCGCTGCGGACGCTGTCCCAGTCCACCGCTTCGATCAGCGGATCGGCGCCGGGATGCAGCCGGCCGAGCCAGTTCCAGCGCGCGTCGCTGGCCAGGGCGGCCAGCAGCAGGGCGAGGAACAGGGCCGTGCCCGCCGCCCAGCGCCGCGCCGGCTCCGCCCGCGCGGCGGCGAGTTGGCCGAGCAGGGGGAACAGGAACAGGTAGCCGGGCGCCGCCCAATGGAACAGCACCCGCTGGCGCGACCAGACCGCAACGGCGGCGAACAGCAGGATCGGCGGCAGCGCCAGCATCGCGCACAGCCAGCCGCGCCAGTCCGACGGGCCGCGCCGCAGCGCCGCGATCAGGCTGGCGATCAGCCCGGCCCACAGCCAGGGCAGCAGGAAAAGCGCCTCCCCGGCCAGCACGGCCAGCGGCGCCAGCGGATGGAACGCGGCCCCGCCCGCGCGCGCGCCCTGGAAGGCGAACGAGGCCCAGCCGTGGCGCGCGTTCCAGACCAGCACCGGACTGAACACCAGCGCCCCGACGAGGGCGGCGATGTAGGGCTGCGGCCGCGCCAGCCAGGGCCGGTGGCGGGCGCTGGTGGCAAGGAAGGCCAGCGCCCCGACCGCGGTGAGCAGGGCAGTATATTTCGCCGCCAGCGCCAGACCGAGCAGGGCGCCGGCGCCGAGCCAGGCCGCCCAGCGCCCGCCTTCGACCGCCCGCACCAGGCACAGCGCGGCGCCGAGCAGGGCGGCGATCAGCGGCCCGTCCGGCAGCACCCACGAGCCCGAGGTGACCCCGAAAACCGGCGCCAGATTGAGCCCCACCGCCGCCCACAGCCCCGCGCGCGGGCCGTGGAGCGCGCGGCCGAGGCGGGCCATCAGCCAGGTCGAGAGCGCGAACAGGGCGATGAACGGCGCCCGGACCGCCACCGCCGCCTCGGTCCCGAACAGATGCGCCGCACCCCAGGCGAGCCACCACGCCAGCGGTGGATGGTCGAAATAGGCCCAGTGCAGCGACCGCCCGGCCGCCACCATGTAGCTCTCGTCCACCCCGAGGCCGAGGACCGCGGCCAGCGCCAGGCGCGCCAGCGCGGTCCCCAGGATCAGGGCCAGCAGCGCGCGCCGCTCGCCTGCTGCCTGCTCAGGCGGAGACGAGTTTCTGCTCCTGCTCGCCGAGCCCGGCGATGCCGAGCCGCATGGTCTGCCCGACCCTGAGGAACACCGGCTCCGGCTTCTTGCCCATGCCCACGCCCGGCGGCGTGCCGGTGGAGATCACGTCGCCCGGATGCAGCGTGATGAAATGGCTGACATAGGACACCAGCTTGGCGACGCCGAAGATCATCGTCTTCGTGCTGCCGTTCTGCATGCGCACGCCGTCGACATCGAGCCACATGGCGAGATTCTGCGGATCGGGGATCTCGTCGCGCGTCACCATCCACGGTCCGGTGGGGCCGAACGTGTCGCAGCTCTTGCCCTTGTCCCAGGTGCCGCCGCGCTCGAGCTGGTATTCGCGCTCGCTGACATCGTTGCACACGCAGTAGCCGGCGACGTGGTTCATCGCGTCCGCCTCCGCGACATAGGAGGCGCGCTCGCCGATGACGACGCCGAGCTCCACTTCCCAGTCGGTCTTTTTCGAGCCGCGGGGAATCTTCACCGCGTCGAACGGGCCGCAGAACGCGCCGAGGGATTTGAGGAAGATGATCGGCTCCTTGGGAATCGGCGAGCCGGTCTCGGCGGCGTGGTCGGCGTAGTTGAGGCCGATGCAGACATAGTTCAGCGGCCGCACGACGCAGGGGCCGATGCGCGGATTGCCGGCGACGCGCGGCAGGCGCTTGGGATCCAGCCCGCGCAGCTGATCGAGCCCGGCGGGCGAGAGCGTGTCGCCGTCGATATCGGTGATGACGCCGGCGAGATCGCGCAATCCCCCGTCCGCGTCGAGCATGGCCGGCTTCTCGGCCCCTGGCGGGCCGACACGCAGCAGTTTCATGATGTCCCTCTTCCTCAATTCACAAAGTGAAGCCGCCGTCGATGACCATTGCCTGGCCGGTGACGAACCGGCTCTCGTCGCCGGCGAGATAGACCGCGAGCGCCGCGATCTCCTCCGGCCGGCCGAGCCGGCCCATCGGCTGGCGATCGACGAAGGCGGCGCGGGCCGCTTCCAGCGAGCCGGCGGCGGCGGCGTTGGCGGCGATGCGCTCCTCCAGGCTCGGCGAGGCGACCGTGCCCGGACAGATGCAGTTGCAACGGATCCCCTTGCCGACGAAATCCGCAGCCACGGACTTGGTCAATCCGATCACCGCCGCCTTGGTGGTGGCGTAGACGAAGCGGTTCGGCACCCCCTTCACGCTGGAGGCGACCGAGGCGATGTTGACGATGGCGCCGCCACCTTTCGCCAGCATGCCGGGCAGGAAGGCGCGGATGGTGCGGAATTGCGAGCGCACATTGAGGTCGAAGGCGAAATCCCACTCCTCCTCGCTCGCCTCCAGCACGCTGCCCTGGTGCACGAAGCCGGCGCAGTTGGCGAGGATGTCCACCGGTCCTACGGAATCGGCGACGAAGAAGATGTCCTGCGCGTGCAGCGCGTCCAGCCGCATGGTGCGGATGCGCGGCGCGGCGATCTCGGCGAGCCTGGCCTCGTTGACATCGGTGGCGACGACCTCCGCCCCGGCCGCGGCGAAGGCTTCCGCGATGGCCCGCCCGATGCCCTGGGCCGCGGCGGTGACGAAGGCCTTCTTGCCCGCGAGACGCTCGCTCATCGCCGCCCCCTCAGTGGTTGTTGCGCGCTTCGCCGCGCGTCTCGATGATGTTGAGATAGAGCGTCGCCGGCTCCAGGCAGGCGCCGGTGCCGAGCTGGCCGACCATGGAGCGGTAGATCTCCTCCCACGGCGTCTGGTGCTTGAGCTCCGGCCGGCGCCAGGCGGCGCGGCGGGCGGCGAGTTCGCCCTCCGCCAGCAGCACGTCCACGGTGCGGTTGGTGAGGTCGATGCGGATGCGGTCGCCGCTCTTCAGCAGCGCCAGCCCGCCGCCCACGGCCGCCTCCGGCGTGACGTTGAGGATCGAGGGGCTGGCCGAGGTGCCGGACTGCCGCCCGTCGCCCATGGTCGGCAGCGCGTCGATGCCGCGCTTCAACAGCGCCGCCGGCGGCTGCATGTTCACTACCTCGGCGCTGCCGGGATAGCCGACCGGGCCGCAATTGCGCACCACCAGCACGGTGTGCTCGTCGATGCCGAGCGAAGGATCCTCGATGCGGGCGTGATAATCCTCCGGCCCCTCGAACACCGCGACCTTGCCCTCGAACACGTTCGGATGCGCCGGGTCGGAGAGGAAGCGGCGGCGGAACGCGTCGTCGATGACGCTCATCTTCATCACCGCGCTCTCGAACAGGTTGCCGGACATGACCACGTAGCCGGCGGCCGCCTTCAAGGGCGTGTCGTAGGCGCGGATCACCTCGCGGTCCGGCGTCGGGACGGCGGCGAGATTCTCCGCCATGCTCCGCCCGCTCACCGTCATCGCCGAGCCGTCGATCCTGCCGGCCTGCAGCAGCTCCTTCATCACCGCCGGCACGCCGCCGGCGCGGTGGAACGCCTCGCTGAGGAAGCGCCCCGCGGGCTGGCAATCGACCAGCAGCGGGATCTCCGGGCCGATGCGCTGCCAGTCGTCGAGCGTGTGCTCGACGCCCATGTGCCGCGCGATGGCGATCATGTGGATCGGGCAGTTGGAGGACGCGCCGAGCGCCGCCGCGGCGGCGACGACGTTCTCGAACGCCGCCTTCGTCATGATGTCCGACGGGCGCAGATTCTCGTGCACCATGGCGACGATGCGTCGCCCGGTCTCGTAGGCCATCTGGCCGCGCTCGCGATAGGGCGCGGGAATGGCGGCGCAGCCGGGCAGCGACATGCCGAGCGCCTCGGCCAGGCTGTTCATCGAGGTCGCGGTGCCCATGGTGTTGCAGTGGCCGGCCGAAGGCGCGGAGGAGGCGGCCATGTCCATGAACTCGTCGTAGCCGATCTTGCCC